>QKDV01000056.1 GCA_003251955.1 Methanospirillum hungatei | reverse complement strand
CACCACAAAGCGGACAGTATTCTATCGTCGAGGATATCTCGTGAGCACAGTCACAGGTATCGAGCGGGCACATGATCTCCATGTTCCGCTCGCCGCAGACAGGGCATGGTGTCTCATCAACAATCAGGTTGCATGAATGGCATTTGTACCGCCGTTCTGCAACCGGGATCTCATCTTTTGATGAATACTGTGCCGCGATCTTGCGCTGTTGCTCACTCCAGATCATACACATACTTATTGAATCGGATTATAAGAGGCTATCTGGGGGGTATTATGGATAATCTGTTGTCGTCAGTTTCGGTTAGTCCGAACTCCGCTATATGCTGCTGCTGCTTCTGCCGGATTGTCGGCCTCATAGATTGCCCTGCCAACTATGATTCCATCCACCAGCCCTGCGATTGTACCCGGATCTCCTCCCTGCGCTCCGACACCTGGTGAAAGTATCTTCCGATCTCCAATGATCTCACGCAGAATCCGTGTTCTCTCCGGTCTAGTTGCCGGTGCAATTATCCCATCAGCCCCGGTGTCGATGACCATCCTGGCGATCCGTTCAGCAGTTCCTCCCTGGAAGAACTCGGCGCCACCTGGATGACTCATCTCGGCTACGACATAACATTCGCCTCTGTGTTCATGTGCAACCGTCACACAGGCCTCGACAGAGTCTGATCCCGGGAATCCGTGGCAGATTATTCCAGAGAATCCTGCTCTGAAGACCTGCTCTGCAATGAGCCGGTTGGTATTAGGGATATCTGCAACCTTGAAGTCTGCAATGAGCGGCAGTCCGAAGGCTGCAAGTTCTTTTGCGATACCGAGTCCTTCGGCCAGGATAAGGGGATATCCGATCTTTATTGCATCAATATGCGGTGCTGCTGCTGAAGCGATCCGGAGTGCATCATCCCTGCTTGTGGGATCAAGTGCCAGGATAAGATCTGTCACGAAATTCTCTCCAGTGCTGTTGCAACAAGGAGTGGAAAGGTGATGGTCGCATCACCATATACGGTGACTGTCTCTGCATCCTCTTCCACTTTTCCCCAGGATCGTGCCTCATCAAGAGTTGCTCCCGAGAGCCCGCCAAGATCTGGCCTGTCACCAGTGAGTTGGATCGCGTAGGTGAATCCTTTCGGAGTCATCAGCATACTCTGGAGGATAAAGTTTTTCGGGACTCCTCCACCGATAAAGAGGGCCCCTGCTCTCTCTGAGTCAAAACAAAGATCAATGATCTTTGTCATATCAGCAAAAGCATCCACTGTCACCTTTCTACCTTGGCGGAAAAGCCAGTACTGCAGACCTATCATCGAATCCTGGATTGCAGGACAAAAGACCGGAACCTTATGTCTGGCAGCAGTTGCCAGGATGCCTGTCTCCAGCCGTGAACCGATGTGGGCAAGGAGGTCACTTATCGATATTACGCTTCCATCCTCCAGATCACCATACACATTCTGCATAAACTCTTCAAAAGTGATGAAGGCATCATTCGGGAGGTAGACATCGTATATCCTGTTGATCTCCTCGTGCCTGAGTTCCACATCGTTACAGCGTTCGGTTCCTTTGAAATGATGGCAACCGATTGCTTCAATGACATCATGTGTAAGGTTGGCACCGGTTGAGACAAGGGCATCTATCTTTCCGTCCCTTATCAGATCGCTAACGATCCCTCCCATTCCTGCCGGAACCATCGCCCCGGCAAATCCAAGAAACCGGGTGGTTTTGGCATCGGTCAGCATGGACGTGTATATGGAGACTGCACGGGAGAAGGCACCCCCATTATACGCACCAGCCTGCTCCATCACCGTAACCAGATCGTTGACACTCATCCCTGGCTTGAGATGAGCCTGTCTGACCGGAATATCACAGTCCATGTGTATGTATGTACCCTCACGCATCAAGAACTGGTGGGATCTATCAGACAGTCTCTGAAAGAAACACCCCTGATTTTGCAATATGATCACGGCCAAGTTCGTAGATGAACACCGTTATCGCATCCGGAGATACACCTAATTCCTCGACCAGCACATCGGTGACCCGCTTTGCAACAGCCCTCTTCTGTTCCTGAGTTCTTCCTTCTGCCATTGTAATCTGAACTGCCGGCATGTCTGAAGAGTTAGGTTATGTTCTGAAAAGAATCTTCCCAGTGCTCTTCTTTTTCCCTGATCAAGGGTCGTGCCAGGTGTCTGCGGGCTGAAGGGGGAACTTCGTGCCAACCGGTGAGGATCTCTCTCTCTCTTGTTACAATTTCAGGTGAAACAGATTTAGCCCCACACTTTCTGCACTTGTACCCTTTTCCTACACCGGCACTGGTCATCTGCTTCTGGCAGGCCTTGCAATATGGGGCTATTTTGTATTCATCTCTCTCTATGGAGCAGAGACAGAACTTCTCAAGGTTTAAGGTACCGTTCAGGAATGACCCGACTGCGATGATGTGATCGCCGGGGATGAGGGATCTTACCTCCTGTCTGAACCTTTTTGTCGGCTCAAATGCCATGCAGGTAAGTTCTCCCCCTTCATCTCCAATAACAAGGCTGACATGACCACCGATACCGGTAATCGGCTGTTGTAAAACAGTGCCGATTACCCTGTATGAGGCCCATTCTTTTAGTGATCCGATTTTTCCCCAAAGCAGGTGTGCATCTGTTCCCTGATTTGTGAGCCAGATTTGCCCCCATGGATATGGCTCTGATCTGATGCATGATACGGAATGGACAACTGCAAATGGCGAATCTCCACGTATGCCATAGAGGACTGGGTCAGAGGAATGTGGTACACAGACAACAGAATTCTGGGATCTGTCTATGGTATCCCAGGTATAGGGTGTTGTAACCTCTTCAGAAATAAAGAGACTCTCCGGATTGACCTGACGGGGAGTTTTCCACCGTGACTCATCACGATAGGCCAGATATTCCCAGGTAAAATCAGGGAGGACAGAAGCGATTGCTGCTGCAGCTCCAATAAGTCCCCGCCCTAGTTTAAACCCCTTCCATGCCCGGGCATTCTTTGAGAGGAGTTCTTCGGCTTCAGGTATCGTGCAGACGGATGTGACTGCTTTGAAATAAAAATCAGAAGGTAACTGCTCATCAGCAACTACCACACCGGGGTGTGTCTTTTCACACCTCATATCTGCATATCTGTTGACAAGACTGCATGCATGAGCAAATGCGATGTCTGGATCGCCGAAGGCCCTGATTGCTATTGCAGCATTTCCTCTTGTCCGGTATGGTATCGTTGGGTTCAGCCTGATGAGGCGTGCTTCATGGATCTGGTAACCAATTGCACGAAGATCCCTGATGAGTCTTGCCCCGAGCCAGGTTGTACACATTCCCTCTGGTGAATCTGTGTCGTCAAGTCCGATCCAGAACTCCTTATTAGTCAGCAACAACTCACCGGTTTTGAGAAGAAGGAGGGGTATAGCATCAGTTTTTCCAGATTATTTATTATCTTAAAGAGAAAGGTTGTTCCGTTTAAAGACATATAGTCCGTTTTCTCTATATATGCACTGGTATGAGTGTGCAATCTCCTGAATTCTATCCACGTATGACTTCGAATTAACGAATTTCGTAAAAAACAACACGTAATCTGCATCATTAATCTGATCTTCATAAACGAACATTCTGTCGGCAAAGAATGGTAACAGGTTTGCCTGAGTAGAGACTGAAGCATTTTCAGGGATCTGTGAAACTCCCCTTATAAACCACTCTGAATCAGCATGCAGATCTGCTGGAGCATCAAGAATCGGGTTGATGGTTACTGCTGGTGAGTACAGGCAGGATGAGATGATACTACTGATGAGGAGAATAATGAGGAGTATCTCAAAGATATGGTGGTTATTTCCGTCTGTTTTTTTCTGAATCTTATGAAGTGAGAAGATGGTAGCAAAAAAGAGTGGTACGATAAGTAAGGAAGAGTATTGCCCCCCGATGCTGTAAAACCCTGATTGTGAGAGAAATATTTCTGCGAATGGAGGGATGGATATTACCAGAATCTCCGGCGAGAGCAGTGGCAAGAACAAGAGGGGAATGAATAGTTCTATTAGATAGATTACCCGGGGGATCAGGTCCAGATTGGAATCTCCGCTTAACTGATAATATTGAGATATGAATGTTGTAGATATCAATTCGTGTACCGGGGAAAATGCAGGCATTATCACAAAAAATGCCGCGATTACCCAGAGTGCAGAGACGATTAACAAAGCAAGGTATGTGTAAAAACTACTCCTGTTCTGATTCCTGTAAATATATACTCCATATAATGATGCACAGAGGATGATCACGGCTACATCCTCCTTGATCATCAGGCATAAAATCCCAAAAATTAGAATCAGAATATTTCTTTTTAGAATACAGGATAGAGCAAAAAAACCGAAGAGAAGGGGAAGAAATGCTATCTCATGAAAATCAGTCAGATTCACTCCGTGTAGAGCAGGGTACAGGAAGTATATAATCGAGAGTACTACTGCCCCTGACTCGCCAATGAATTTTTTAGCAGCGATGTAAATTGGCACTGCCCCAAGGGCCAGAAGGATGG
>QKDV01000086.1 GCA_003251955.1 Methanospirillum hungatei | reverse complement strand
AGTGAAACCATTCAACTTCCCAACCGGAGCGCCAGAAATGCAGGCTATGCTCGCCGGCGATCTTGATTTCGCGTATGTGGGATCTGCTCCCTTTGTAACTGCAGTAGCAACAGGTCTTGACGCCAAGATCATCGGGGCTGTGCAAACTCAGGGATCTGATCTTGTCCTGCGCAGTGGTCTGAACTATACAGCACCGGCAGACCTGAAAGGTCTCAAAATTGCAACCTTCCCGGCAGGTACAATCCAGGATACCATCCTGAGAACCTGGCTGAAGGAGCAGGGTCTTGATGACACTAAGGATGTTGAGATTATTGCTATGGGACCTGGAGATGCAACCACCGCGATCATCGCAGGTAAAGTTGATGCAGTCTTCCTTCCGGCACCTTCCCCAACAACCATTGAGGATGCAGGTGCAGGCAAGGTCATTGTCCATTCTGGTGAGATGGCTCCCGAACATGCCTGCTGTGTCCTCGTAGCAAGTGGTGATATGATTCGCAACCACCCGGACATCGTGAAGGACGTTTTGAGTATTCACCAGAATGCAACCGAATACAACAAGAAGAATAGTGAAGAAGCAGCCGGGTACATGGCTTCCATGACCGGAATGAATACCTCAACCATCATGCGCTCTCTGAAGGAGTGGGATGGCGAGTATGTATCAGATCCAAATATCATCATCAAGTCTGTCACCGGATATGCAACCGAGCAGCAGGCTCTCGGGTACATCAAGAAGAATGTGACAGAGCAGGATCTCTTCGACACCACTTTCTGGAAGCAGATCGGCCAGTAATTAGAGTTGGGTACGGGCTTAAGCCATAAAGGCTCAGGAGCTTGAATACCCATACTTTTTCCTGCTCTTTTTTGCAACATATAACCAGAAAGGTATCATGCCTTGGGCTCCCTCGACATGGTATCGTTAGAATAATTGAGATATTTATATGGGTTCAAACACATCGTCCGGGAAACGGTCACCTGTATGGCTGGTGATCTCGCTCACGGCTGCAATCATCTTCTGGCAGATTATTGCAGATTATGTCGTCAGGAACAAGTTCATTCTGCCCTCTTTCACTGATACCCTTGAGGCCTTGTTTGATCTCTGGGCCGGGGGAACGATCCTGATAGATATCTGGACCAGCCTGATGCATTTTGCAATAGGTCTTCTTCTTGCACTTGCAATTGGGGTACCAATCGGGATCTGTATCGGCTGGTTTGAACGAGTCAACCGGCTGCTTGATCCACTGATTGAGATAATAAGGCCGATTCCGCCACTTGCATGGATCCCGTTTGCGATCGTCTGGTTCGGACTCACAGATTTTTCTGCGGGTTTTGTCATCTTCATCGGTTCGGTCTTCCCGATACTCATCAACACCTATGAGGGTTTCAGGAGCGTCCCCCGTGTCTTTGTAGAAGCAGGGCGGATGCTTGGATGCACCAGTAGTCTCTGTCTTATCAGGTACATTGCCCTCCCAGCTGCCCTGCCTCATCTGGCTGCGGGATTCCGTATTGCTTCAGGTGTGGCATGGATGTGCCTTGTTGCAGCAGAGATGTTTGGTGTCTCACGGTTCGGGCTCGGTCAGAAGATCTGGTGGTACTACAACCTGCACCAGATGGACAGTGTTCTCGTCTATATGCTGCTTCTTGGGTTCATCGGTCTTTTCATAGATTACCTCTTCAGGTATGGAATTGACCACAGTCTCTTGCGCTGGCGTGTAGGGGAGGTAAACTGATGGGCAGTGTTGAGATCTCTGACATAACGAGGGAGTTTACCCGCGATGACGGGCTCACAGTCATGGCTATCGGTGGAGTCAGCCTCTCTATTGCAGATGACGAGTTTGTATCGTTTGTCGGGCCTTCAGGCTGCGGCAAAACCACTCTTCTGAGGATCATTGCCGGACTTGATCAGGCGACTTCAGGCACGGTTCTGGTAGATGGAAATACAATATCAGGTCCAAGCCCGAAGGTCGGGATGGTGTTTCAGGAGTACTCGCTTTTCCCCTGGCGCAATATTCTGGATAATGTGGCCTTTGGTCCTGAGATGCGGGGGATTTCAAAGGAGGAACGATATGCACTAGCGCGCAGGTATATCTCACTTGTAGGTCTGGACCAGTTTGAGAAAAGTTATCCGTATGAGCTCTCCGGAGGAATGAGGCAAAGGGTTGCAATTGCCAGAGCTCTTGCAAATGATCCAGATCTGCTTCTGATGGATGAGCCTTTTGGGGCTCTGGATGCCCAGACCCGCAATAAGATGCAGTCTGAATTGCTTGAGATCTGGGATCGGTCAAAGAAGACGATCCTCTTTGTCACCCATAGTGTGGATGAAGCGGTCTTTCTCTCTGACCGGATCGTGGTGATGAGTCCGAGACCGGGAAGGATCCGGGCCGTCGTTGATGTGCCGATTCAAAGACCCAGGGATCGGACTGCATCTGAGTTTGGAAAGCTTAGGCGTGACGTACTAGGTCTTATCGAGGAACAGTCACGACAGGCAAATGATTAATAGGAATTTTGTCCATTTACTAAAGCACATATACCACTGAGGAGATTCGTCCGATGGTCAGAAAGCCCAACTGCATGTACAGGAAACTCGCAAAGAAGGCATACACCCGTAAGGAATACATGGGTGGTGTCCCGGGAATCAAGGTTGTCCAGTTTGATATGGGTAACCTTACCGCCGAGTTTCCAATGTCTGTCCACCTTATCGTGGACGAGAGTTGCCAGATACGCCACTCTGCTCTTGAAGCAGCACGTATGAGCATTAACAGGAAACTGAACAAGGAACTTGGAAGGAGCAACTACCACCTGAAGCTGCGCACCTATCCACACCATGTCCTGCGTGAGAACAAGCAGGCAACCGGGGCCGGTGCAGACCGTGTTTCACAGGGTATGCGCCTCGCTTTCGGAAAAGCTGTCGGAACTGCAGCACGTGTGATCCCAGGTCAGAAGATCTACACCTGCTATGCAAACCCGCAGAACATAGAAAAAGTAAAGGATGCCCTCCGTCACGGTGGCCACAAACTTCCGTCCCCGACTCATCTTGAGATCGATGTCAAGGACGAAGCCTGAATAATATCCATACTATTGCCGGTCACACATGATCGGCTTCATTTTTCTTTGTTCTTTACGTGTTTCAGTGCACATTTTTATATAGTGTTTAAGGGGACTCGTACGTATGTCCTCGTCGGATACCCATGATCTTTTCGACCACATTGCGGTAGCAACAGCCAAAGCGATCCGCATTGCTGAGATCACGTTGCCACCTGATGTTATGAGTCGTATTGTAAAGGCATCAGAGAACGAGACAAGTCCTGTTGCAAAACGCGAGCTCATGCATATTCTTGAAAACATCAGGCTTGCTGAGGAGCGTCAGGCCCCAATCTGTCAGGACACCGGTATCCCAGTCATATATCTCACACTGCCACCTGAGATCCCCTACACGTCTGAAATAACTGAAGCGGTCCGTAGGGGAGTTATGGAAGCCACAAATTCGATTCCTCTCAGGCCGAACCTTGTCGATCCAATAAGCAGGCACAACACCGGGACAAATACAAGTGCAGAGATGCCTGCCGTCCATATCACTCCCGGTGATCGTCTTCAGGTGACTGTTCTTCCCAAAGGGGCAGGTTCTGAAAATGTATCCAGACTGAAGATGTTTACCCCGACTGAGAAGGATAGGATACCTGAGTTCGTGGTTGAGACAGCACTTCTTGCAGGAGGAAGACCTTGCCCGCCTATCATACTCGGAGTGGGCATCGGCGGAACCTTTGACGGTGCAGCATCGCTTGCAAAAGAAGCCCTTCTTGAACCTCTTGATCAGATGACACCTGAAGAAGAGGAGATCTGCCAAAGGGTTAATGATCTGGGTATTGGTCCTATGGGGCTTGGTGGAAAGACAACCTGCCTTGGTGTGAAAATAAAATATGCCGGGTGCCACACAGCCTCTCTCCCGGTTGCAGTCAACATGCAATGTTGGGCTGCACGGCGTGCCACTCTTGAGGTGCCGCTATCATGACTTCTCCTTATCCGATAGAATTGACGACTCCACTCGGAGATGAGATCCTGTCACTGAATGCCGGCGATCTGGTGGCGCTTACCGGCAGCGTCTATACAGCACGTGATGAAGCCCATCTGCGAATGAAAGAGGATGGTATCCCATTTGATCCAAAGGGGGCGGTTATCTATCACTGTGGTCCGGTTGTTCAGAACAACAGGATTGTGGTTGCCGGGCCGACCACATCTGCCAGGATGAATCCTCTCACCGGGTTTGTATTAGATGCGGGGGTGAAAGGACTCATTGGGAAAGGCGGGATGTCACCTCTGGTCAGGGATCAACTGAAAGGCCGGGCTGTATACTTTGCGTTCACCGGTGGATGTGCAAATCTTGCAGCAGCGAGGATGGAACTTGAGGGTGTCTTTTATGAAGATCTCGGGATGGCTGAAGCGGTCTGGCAGATCTGGTTGGATCATCTTCCTCTTGTTGTTGCAATGGATGCAAATGGGGGTGACCTCTTTGCTGCCGTCGAGCAGTCTGCACATG
>QKDV01000061.1 GCA_003251955.1 Methanospirillum hungatei | reverse complement strand
AAATGCGCCGTCTGAATTCAATCATCTCTCACCTAGTGGGACAATTCTGGAACTTGGTGTAGGGGACGGGAAAAATCTCCGTGTCCGAGAGAACAGAGATGCCTTTTATATCGGACTTGACTTCTCACGGTCAGCACTTGAGATTTGCAGAAATGATCCAGAGCTCACCTGTGTTCACCTAATGCTTGGAGATGCATGCCTGCTTCCTTTGCGACAATCCCTGATAGATCTTGTGTTTGCCCACCATATTCTCGGACATCTTCCCTTATCCCAACAGACCAAACTGATGGACGAGGTATTCAGGGTTATGAAGCCTGGAGGTAGTCTTGCCCTGACCGTCTTTGCATCAGGAGATATGCGGGAAGGAAAGGGGCAGGAGATCGAAAAAGCAACATATCTCAGGGGTGATGGTATCATCACCCGGTACTTTACTCCGGATGATATCAGAAGACTAGGGTTCAGATTTAACGTTAAAAGAGTTGAGCGGGAAGAATGGATATTTTCTGTTAAGGGCAGGAAGTATGTACGTGCTGTGCTGACGGCTCTGTTTGAAAAGCCTTGTGACATGCATCAGAACGCACAGTAACATGAAGACTATGAACGGCATAGCGCTTGCTCTGCCATGAAGAGATGAACACGGGTCTGATCCGATAACTAGAAAGAATCCTAATATTTTCTGGAATCTCCAAGAATTGGAACCCCTGGCCTTAATGCCACATGCAATTTTTGGGCCTCGTAAGTACATACAGAATAAGAAAAAATTATACGAAATGACTCAAATAGTACCGTATGCCTGACACATTTTCTGATTCTGATGTTGATGATCTTCAGGAGAATGATCTTTCGCGTATTGGTGTTTCTCTTCCTTCAAATCTTCTCAGTAGTTTTGATCAGATCCTGAAAACAAGGGGTTATTCTTCACGATCCGAAGGGATCAGGGATGCAATCAGATCCTATATCCGGTATTATAAGTGGATGGCTGATATGACCGGGCCACGTCAGGGTGTTATAACCATTGTGTATGATCATCATCAGCGTGGACTCATAGCTTCAATCACAGATATACAGCATGATTATATGGAAGTGATTCAGGCATCACTCCACTCGCATGTCTCTCATAGCCGCTGTGTCGAAGTCCTTCTTGTCAAGGGTGATGCAAAAGAGGTCAAGGAAGTTGCAGAGCGGCTTATGGCACAGAAAGGTGTAGAGACGGTCAAGCTCACGACAATTCCTCTTGAAGGGTAATTCCACCCACTTTTCTGAGATCTCAATTGCGGGATATCTGGATATGATATCCTGATCAATTATTCTGTATGTTCAGATTCTCCTCTTTCATCCTGATCCTCCTGATCACATGTATGGCTGTAAATGTCCTCTCGCCGGTATCTGCTGTAGAAATTCGCCATGATAATATTGGGGCAGTCCAACTCTATAACCTTGCAGTAGACGAAGCAATGGCAGGGAACTACTCTCTTGCAGAAAACCTTACAGCACAGGCCCTCTCGATACAGCCTAACTTTACCCTGGCACTTGTCACCCGTGCCAGTGTTCTCATGAACCTTGGGAATATGACCGGAGCACGTGATGCCCTTGACAAGGCAGTGGCACTTGATCCAGAAGATGCAACGGTCCTGACTACAATGGCGTCCTACAAACAACAGACCGGGGCAGATAGTGAGGCTATTGCGTATGCAGATAAAGCTCTCGATGCAGATCCGGCACTTATTGAAGCTTGGATCATCAAGGGAACGGCATATGGCTCTCTTGGGGAATTTGAGGAAGAATTGAATGCTTCCGAGCAGGCACTTACCCTTGCCCCTGATAACAAACTTGCCCGGTTTAATAAAGAGTTTGCAACAAAGATGCTTAACCAGTCAAAGAAGACATCTTCAAGCCCGGTGATTTCAATCCTGGCTCTTCTTGCAGGAGTTGTTCTGATATCAGGCAGACGGAGATAATCGGGTAACCTTATACAATTATTTTTAACCCTTTTTCGGGTATTGAATACTGCTAACCTATTGTCAGAGAAGACTGGACTGAATACCCCGTTTCTTCTCATTATTCACCCGTTCTCTTGCGGTTGCACAGTACTCCTCTGATACATCGATGCCGAGAAATCGTCTGCCAAGTCTGGTAGCTACCGTTGCAGTGGTTCCCGCTCCACTGAAGGGATCAAGAACAATATCGTTCTTGTATGAAAAGAGTTTCATACACCTTTCAACCAGTTCTTCAGGAAACATTGCTGGATGATCGTATTGTTTCATTCGGCGTTCAGGGCCTATTGACCACTTTGCCACAACCCAGGACTTGAACTCTTCGTCAGTGATGTCAATATCCTCTTTTTTTCCTGCTTTTTTGAGATCGCCTTTACAGAAGACCTCGATAAACTCCCAAGTATATTTAAGGTATGGACTTGATGGGCTCTTCCAGCTCCCCCACGAGGTGTATTTACAGTTGTAGTTATTCTTCTCCCAGAGTATCTCCCCTTTCCAGATCATCTTCCGTTCCATGAAGAATGAAGATATAAGGTGATGAAGCGGTATGTAATCTGAAAAGAGCGGCTGAACATTGACAATGAACCTACCACCGTAGTTCAGCACACGGATTCCTTGTGCAAACACATTGAAGAGTTTGTCAAGGTATGCATTCCAGTCCACACCGTCATCGGTCTGGTCGTATTCCATACCAAAATTATACGGTGGTGAAGTGATGATGAGGTCTATGCAGTTATCCGGAAGCGATCGCAGGACCTCCTCACTATCTCCGCAGATGATCGTATTTTCTATCTCTTTTGGAACCTGGTTTTGTTCGGTGGAAAACTGATGATCCCTGGCATAGTAGTAAATCCCCCTTGTAGACTCCTTCTCTTTCCTGTCTGAAACTTTACGCTCATCTGCGTACCTGATATAGATCCGCTTCCCGTATCTGATACCATAACTCCCAATTGAAAGGATTTGCTCAAGAAGTGATGCCACCGGATCAGTGTAACCTTCGCTTTCATACCACTCTGAAATGCCAGTATTCTTTCTGATCTCTTCAAGAATGGTGGTAAACGAGTCCGGATCTAATGCTGCAAGGTATACACAGAAGAGATCCTCTTCTATTGAGAATTTCAGATCCTGTGGTGAGAGGCCGTGGTTTAGAGTATTAATGAATGCCTGGTCCTTTTTGGATATCTGGTGATCTGCTTTAACTGTCAGTTTAAGAAACCCGTCGACTTCTTCAATTTTCCTGCGACGACCCATGTTTTACCTGCTCTATCTGTTGGAGGTCTGATTTGATATTTATATGAGTTATGGCCTCTTTCTGCCGCTGAGTCTATATGGGGTTATGTCAGAGTATTGAACAACTATTCCTGATGGAAGAATCCGGCTTCTGATACTGGTATATTAGAGATGACTACACCACCTCTGCATGAATGTCTCAATTCTCTGCTTCCTTTCCTCTCTGATCCATTCTGTATCCTTGATACAGGAATGAGGGTAAAATATGCAAATCCATCCTTTCTCTCACTATTCCCCAATTTGATTGAAGATATGAAAGATAAGCCTGTGGATCAGGTTTTCAGGTGGGATGGCCAGCTCAAAGATGTCCCCCACATGCTTAAGCGGATCTCTATCTCTTCTGAATCAACAGTAGAAGTCTCTTTTATCAGATCAGGCTCTTCCGGTCGTGATGAGAAGGCATTTCTCACGCTCACCCCTATCCGGAAAGGAACCACACGCAGACCATCCCGGGCAACTGGTATCATTATGACCGTATCAGGCACTGCACACCAATCTGTCCTTTGGGACCAGCAGTCACATACAGCCATACTGATGAATATCATTCACGAGATTGCAGCGTCAGTTCAAGCCTCAAATCCGAGCCGACTGATTCAGCAGGTCGTCAGCCGTGCCGGCCCACTTCTCCAGGTACCCTTTATCTCGTTCCTTGAGTTCAGTCCCGAACCTGATGAAGAGAATACTCCCCGTGAAGATCCACTCTGGTCACGACGGTATGGATTCCTCATTGGTGAAGGATGGGAAGACCTCCCTCCTGAAGATCTGGACGGTTTCAGACAGATAAAAGCGACACTCTGCGATCATCCTCATCTGATCTACACACTGGACACTGTTCCAAACGCTCTGAAAAACACCATGATCGGACGGGATGTTTCGGTGGTACTTCTCATTCCTGTCTTACATCAGGCAGAAATTTATGGCTGCTTCATCCTCTGGAGTGAAGATGTGACCCTAAATGATACCGAGATAACGGCCCTAAAATCCATAGGTCGAATTGTCGGTGCAGGTATGATGAAGGCAAGGGTCGAGACTGACCTTGCACAAAGCCGTGAAAAGTTTAGGAGCGTAATCGAGCATATCGGTGATATGTATTACAGGACCGACAAAGCCGGTATCCTCCTTGAGGTCAGCCCTTCCATGGCAACCGCACTAGGTTATCCTTCAAATGAGCTTCTCACTGGGTTGAGTATGGAGACCCTGCTCATGTACCCTGACACCTGGCCGATCTTCCTATCTGAAGTTCTGAATGGAAATGGGGTTAAGGATTATGAACTGATCTTGAAAGGCAAAAGTAAGGTGATAACCGGATCGGTCAGTTGTCGACTGGTATATTCAGAAGAGGGGTATTTACAGGGTATCGAAGGTGTGATCCGCGATATCTCAAGACGAAAGCAGTATGAACAATTGGTCCACGAGTCTGAATGGAAACTCGAACAAGCAGGGAGAATTGCAAAGCTCGGTCTCTGGTCATATGATGCCAGATTGAAAACCTTCAGGGTATCGCCTGAAGTCTTTTCAATTCTAGTTCTTCCATCCGACATGAATGTAATCACTCTTGATGACCTGGTATATATAACCTCAATTCCTGATAAAGCCCAACTTCAAAAGATTTTTGGGAATGAGGCAATAATCGATGCTGAATTTGGGTTTGACATCAGGATTGATCTCCCTGCTGAAAAGTTTAAGTATATCCGGATTCACGGTCAGCCCAGGATCAGGGGTGGGTTGGTAACCGGATCATTTGGTATTCTCCAGGACATCACAGAGCGAAAAGAGGTCGAGCAGCATCTCCTTAGGTATGCAAACCAGCTTGAACAGAAGACACTTGAACTTGATGCAATGCGTAGTCAGCTTCTTGACATGAACAGGGATCTTGACCAGCGGGTCCGCTTCCGCACGACACAGATTGAGGAGCTTCTTCGTCAGAAAGACGAGTTCATAATGCAGATTGGCCATGATCTCAAGACTCCGCTAACACCTCTGGTTGCTATTCTTCCTTTTGTACGGAAGAAGATCAGTGATCCTGAACTTATCGAACTCATGGATGTTTCTATCGAGGATGTGAAGACGATAAGACGAATGATCACAAGGATCCTTGAACTTGCCCAGATGAATGCCCTCTACTCCCTATCTGATATACAACAGATCAATCTCCATGAGCTGATGGATCAGATCATCTCAGACAACGCATATTTGATCCATCAGAAAAGCCTTATCGTCAGGAATGATGTCCCGAAAATGTTTGCAGTAACGATGTCCCCGATGCATCTTGAGACACTGTTTGGTAACCTAATCGGCAATGCTGTCAAGTATTCCTATATTGGTGGTACAATTGAGATCACGGCTGAAGAAAAACCTGAATCAATCTGTATCAAGATCAAGGATACCGGCATTGGAATTACATCTGATGCTCTGCCTAGGATTTTTGACGAGTTCTACAAGGCAGACTCATCCCGTCATGATCTGAATTCGCATGGGCTGGGACTGGCTATCGCCCAGCGGATTGTGGATATTTATGGGGGTATCATCAAGGCCAGGAGTGAAGGGCCGGGAAAAGGTGCACTATTTCTTGTGAATCTTAAGAAGGTGCCCCTGTTTAAGAGTGGTATATAAATATGCAAGGGCATTTTTATGAGAGAAACGAATTATTCAGAAGAACAAGGCAGGGATGTGTACAGATGGGAGATGACAATCCAAAGATCAAAGTGATGATTGTTGATGATGACACCCATGTCAGGATTGCAGTTCGGACTGTCCTTGATGATGCTGGATATGATGTTGTGGGCGCAGAAAACGGTGAAAAATGTCTTGAACTACTTCATTCAGGGTTCTGTGGTGTTATTCTCCTTGATATCATGATGCCGGGTATGGATGGGTGGGATACCATCTCCAAGATTCTCGAAGAAGATCTCTTTCACCATATCATCATTCTCATGCTGACCGCAAAGAATGTTCCAGATACCAAGATGATTGGTCTTCAGGAATGGGTACAGGATTATGTTACCAAACCGTTTGATTCTGATGATCTGGTGGAAAGGGTGAGATATTATGCAGGATTTCTGCCTGAACAGGGAGACAAAGGCCAAGTCGCATGAAGATAGCAATTATTGGTTCTTCTACCGGTGGCCCACATATTCTTGAAGAGGTCTTTTCCCAGTTTCCTGTTGTCCAGGCTGCCATAATAATTATACAGCATCTTCCAGCAGCATTTACTGAGACGTTTAGGTGTCATGTCGCAGACTTGACACCAATGACAGTAGAGATTGCAAAGGCTGGAGAAAAAATTGCAGAGGGTAGAATTTATATTGCGCCTGCAGGCAGACACCTGATTCTGGAGCAGAATCGCACGATTCATCTTGAAGACAGCGAGAAACTTCACGGGGTAAAACCTTCAATTGATCGGACAATGCTCTCGCTCCAGCAGATTGAGGGTGACCGGATCCTTGGGGTTATCCTCACTGGGATGGGTCAGGATGGTGCTGCAGGAATTGCCCTAATTAAATCACTTGGTGGGTATACTATCGTGCAGGACCCGGTAACTGCTCCTATCAGGAGTATGCCCCAGGCTGCTCTTGATACTGGGATGGTCAGTGAGATCCTCACTCCAAAAGATATTACTAAGGCCCTGGTAAAATTTGGTTCAGGTCATCTCATCTGATCACTGAATTCTGTTTTTTGCGAAAATTTATCCGTGAATGAGATAAGAGGCTGCTGCAAGTGCTGGCATTACCATCCCCAGTGATGAGAGCACGATCTTATCGATGCAGTTCAGAGGTTTTTTCTGTAGGTGGTCAAGAGCGTGGCTTCCATATCCACGACAGAGCATTGCCGAGTATGTACGTTCACCCTGTTCATAAGCTCTGAGAAATAGCACTCCCATGGCATATCCCAGAGTCCGGATCCTATAACGGTACGGGAGGTTTTTAGCCCAGGGATCGAAGTTTCTCCCCTGAAGGGAATGGTGGATCTGTGTAAACATGGTCGCAAACAGGAAGAGATACCTGATCATCATTCCTAGAGAAAGGGCCATCACTGAGGGAAGGCCGAGTCTGCGTCCTGCATTGAGCAGTTCCTGCACCGGTGTTGTGGAAGAGAGGAGTAGGATTGCACTGATACAGAGGAGAAACTTGATGAATAGCAGGCTTGCGAACTCAACAGATTCGTAATATATTGGGAAGAAAGGAAACGGAAGTGGTACTTCTGTTGCGGTCTGGTAATGACTGTTCTTGAAAAAGATCTGGAAGAATATAATAAAAAATCCAAATGGAAGGGTCATGAGAAACCTGGTGAGGTAGGTCTTCACAGGCAGGGTTGAGAGAGCCCACAATCCGGCGATAATCAAGCCGAATGGAACTGCAATGTAGATAACCCCCCAGGAGAGTGGGTATGAGACGACCAGGACGATCATGAGTAAAACCAAAATAAGTTTAACCCGTGCATCTAGGTTGTGAGTGAACGAACTGCGGGAAGCGTCCCATTCAATTGCACTCAGTTCTTCTATCATTATGTTTCCGGTTTATCTGATATTAGGGAGAAGAGTGCCTGTTCAACCTCCTCAAACCGGTACCCAGCCTTAAGGGGTACGCCCCTCTTCTGTAGGGAGGTGACCAATCTTGTGAGGATGGGGACATCAAGTCGTGCCCGTGAGAGAAGCGAAGCGTCCGCAAATATCTCCTCTACTGTTCCTTGTCCGATTACCTCCCCTGCATGCATGACATAGACATACCGTGCCAGGTCAGGCACAAGGTCAACATGATGGGTTGAGAACATCAATGAGATCTCTCTTGTTTGTACGAGTTTCCGTAGCAGACTGATAAGTTCTCTGATACCTACTGGATCTAAGCCAGACGTGGGTTCGTCAAGGACAAGGATATCAGGGTTCATGGCAAGTATCCCCGCGATTGCAACCCTCTTCTTTTCTCCTCCTGACAGATGGTGAGGTGGACGATCTGCAAGATGCTCAATCTCTAACTGCTGCAGTGACTGCTGAACTCTCTCCTCAATGATATCAATGGCAAGACCCAGGTTGGTAGGACCAAAGGCAATATCTTCCCTGACAGTAGGAGCGAAGATCTGGTCATCAGGGTTCTGAAAGACCATACCTATCTTTTGCCTGACAAGTCGAAGATTCTCTTTTGAGACGCGTTCCCCGTCAACCAACACTTCACCGCTATTGGGGGTGATGATGCCGTTGAAATGCTTCATCAGCGTGCTTTTGCCTGCCCCGTTGGAACCCAGCAGGGCAACACATCCGTTACGAGGCACGGCGACTGAGACATTATGTAGGGCAGTTATGCCACCACGATATTCGTACGTGATCGCCCGTGTCTCTAAAATATTCATACGCTGTATCCTGAGAGTAGGTTGTCTGGATATTACTGTTTTACGGAATGTATGAATGACATGCCCACTAGTCGCCAAAAATCTGTCTCTATGTCAACTTTCATTGTAGCAGAATGAGGCATTATATTTTATTGCGATAATTACTGCCTGGATTTTAATCATTGTGATTACAATCGGTCATTTATGTCCCTCAATTGTTTTTTCACTAATATCAGATAACAGTGATACTGATGTTTATTTCTGGAGATAATAATCACTGTGATCAAGAGGTAATACGAAACAGATATTCTGAATACTCATTTCATATTTTTGGGTTAACCTGGTTATTGCGGATCTTTCTGCAAGATGTAATATCAAGATCTGGAAGGATGGACTTGATCAGATTCAGAAATTGGGTTTACTCATACCCGGGCCATATAAACCAGTTCATTATTATTGGAGAATAAACGATCCTCTCGGGATCGTTATCTCAAAACAGGCTCCTTCTCCCTCAGTTCCGATCTCTTTGATTGATATCCCGGTGAGTGAAAGGATCTCCCTGATAAGAAACATTCCAAACCCCGTGTTGTTTCCAAACCCTTTCTCAAAGATCCTCTCTTTTTTATTAGTAGCGATCCCGACTCCGTTATCAGTCCATCGCAGACTTATTGCACCATCATCTTTTAGGTTGGCAGTTACGGTGATATTCGTGATCTCTCCCCCATGTCTGATTCCATTGTCTATGAGATTTTCAAACACCTTTGGCAGAAGTGGATCTGCAAGAATGGTAAGTCCGCGGACCTTGTTTTGTATTGGTATCCCGTGAGGTGTGAGGAGATCAATAATATCCTGAACATTCTGCCATTCAGGTTTATTTACCCCGAGATCCTGGTAACTTCTGGTAAATTGAATCTGTCTGTGAATAATTGATGTGGCATCTTCGATCCGTTCAAGCATTTTTCTCTGTTCGTCAGGTAACTGCTCTGATGAGACAATATCAAGATAATTGAGGATAATGTGAACCTGATTGAGGATATCATGACGTGTGACATCTGAAAGGAGGTTGAGTTTTTTGTTTGCTGTAGCAAGAGCGTTGACTGTCATCTGCAAGCTCTGTGCGTACCTTTCAAGAGCTTCTTCTCCTTCTTTTCGCCAGGTGATATCTGTCAGTACGGCAAGAACTACATCAGAACCCTGGTACGGAATCAATGTTGCCTGGACCATGACATCAAGCATGGTGTTATCGCACCTGACTAACCTGACTTCATATGGAGGAACGGTTTCTCCCTTAAATCTACGTACAATATTCTCTTTCACGATTCTGTGATGTTCAGGAAGAATGTACTGAAAGATCTGGGTTCCGTTTGAGTGTTCCTTATCAATCATGAGCCCGGCAATCCCTGAACTGTTGATATAGAGGATCTTTCCTGAGTTGTCATAGATCATGACGAAATCCGGGAGGTTATTAACAAGTCCCCTGTTGAATGCCTCACTCTCCCGAAGTGCATCCTCGGCCCGTACCCTTTCTGAAAGATCATAGTAACTCCATACCCGACCCATGATTTTTCCTTCACAGATCTGAGGTCTAGCATGTGATTCGATCACTCTTCCGTCTTTGAATGAAAGGAGTGTTGAGTGGTTTGAATCTCCCGGTTTGGTATGTATTGAAGAATGGGGTTCGGGTATTATCTGATCTGATACAAGTGCCCAAATCTCTGCTCCCGTTTTTCCTTCAACCTGGTTCTTATCAAGATTGAACATCCTGAGAAATCTTTCGTTATGCCCGACTATCTCTCTATCAATTGTTTCTACAAGGATTCCGTCTTCGGTTGCCTCAAGTGTTGCCTTGAGCAGTGAGAGCATCTTCCGGTTATCTGATTCGCTGACCCGCAGAGCTTCATCAGCCTGCCGCCTTGCAATGATCTCACTAATATTCTTTCTAAGGGCAAGGAATTGTGGGCCGGGATCCTCTCCTTTAACGAGATAAAAATCTGCACCTGCATTTAACGCATCAATTGCAATCTCTTCACATCCCTGCCCTGTAAATATGATAAATGGGATTAAACTCCCCTGGCTCCTGATGATTCTGAGCAGTTCAAGACCATCCATTTCAGGCATCTGAAAATCTGCGATGATTGCTGAAAAAGATTGTTCTTTAAGCATCTCCAGGGCTTTCTTCCCTGAATCTACTGATACTACTGAGTACCTTAAGTCTTCGGTGAGATAATGGGAGATGATATTCTGGAACTCTTGATCATCATCAACTACCAGAACTATGAGTTCAGTAGGTTCCGGATACATTGCCAGTCTTTACGTCAATGAAAGGTATAAAAGATTCTTCGAATCTTCTTACACTTAATATAGTTCTCCTACAGCCCGTGTTTATGGCCTGGATGAAAGGAATTATTCATTAGTATCATATTCAATGTTCTCTCTTATCATGAAAAATGAGTGATCTGATATTCCTCTAACAGCCGAATCGCCTCCATATGTGATGCGATATCCTCTGTAGCCATATTTACTCGTGAGGTAGCCCTTGCAGTGAATCAGTCCGCGACTGCCCAAAAGTGAATTTAAAGTATTTGATGATAAGAACCGAAGTTTCTATCTATATCACAAAAACAAGAACCGTTATCCTCCATTGGATGGAATTCGAGACTCCAGATGGCCATACCAGTATAGATCCCCTAAAGAGGATGAGATCTTGTGAATGTAACGAATATAGTCTCTGGCTGATTGGTTGGCTAATAACGATTTGGATAATACGTTCTTAGTTAATTGGGTGAAGTCCTGCATTCAATCCCAGGAGTGGTCTTCGTTTTTACACTCTGTCACATTACTTATCGTCTATTCACCAGCTGAAGCAATTCTGTTTCTTTCACACCCCTCTCTTCCTTCAACCGGATGGCGAAACTTTCCTCCCCAAATCAACATTGCATCAATAATGGGAAGAATCCCCCTTCCTGGTTCGGTGAGGGTATATTCCACCCGTGGAGGGACTTCGGGGAATACGGTCCTGGTAATGATTGACTCCTTTTCTAGATCGCGGAGATGCTTTGTGATGGTCTTTGAATTGATTCCACACATCTTGCTTTGGAGTTCAGAGAACCTGAGCGTAGAATCACGAAGATGCCATATGATCATGAGATTCCATTTGCTTCCAATGATGTCTGCGACCGCATCTAGTCTGCATTTAGTTACTTTTTCGCATTTCAATGATGTTTCTCCAATACTTACTATTCGGTTATAGTATTACTAATTCTCTTCTGATATCTATAATAGAGTATAGGCGATATTCTTTGAGCAGATGTTGTATGTCGATAACTGTTGAGAATAAAACCTGCACCTATTGTGGAATATGTGCTGATATATGTCCCATGGGCATCATTCACTCACCTACAGAAGCTGAGATTCCTTTTGTCGCTGATTCTCAAGTTGAATGGTGTATATCCTGTGGGCAATGCAGTGCCTTCTGTCCTTCTGGTGCCCTGAAATTACAAAAAGATAGGGATATTTCACCAGAATCAGCCTGGAAAGGAATTGAATTTACCCAGGACCTGCTTGTATCATATCTGAAGAGCCGTCGTTCAATCAGGAACTTCAAGAGTGAACCAGTCTCTATAGAGACAATAGAGGCTATGCTTGATGCAGCACGGTATGCTCCCTCTGGTGGAAACGGACAACAGGTTCAGTGGCTGGTCATCCATGATCCTGAAAAGGTTAACAAGATTGCAGATGCTGTAATCGAATGGATGCGAACACTGGCAGGAGGTAACCACCCTATGAGTAGGCATGTTCCCAACCTCATCGCTGGGTGGGATGCAGGGAATGATCCAATCTGCCGGAACGCTCCACACCTTCTGATTCCACATATTCCTGAGAATAACCCGGTAGCAGAGATCGATGGGATTATCGCTCTTGCCCATGTTGACATTGCAGCTCCTGCATTTGGTGTTGGAACCTGTTGGGGTGGGTTTGTTGCAATGGCAACTAAAGGTAGCAAAAAGGTTTGTGAACTCTTTGACCTTCCAGCAGGAAGAAAACCGTCCTATGCTCTCATGTTCGGGTACCCGAAATACAGACCGGTATACATCCCGACGAGGAACAAGGCTGTGAATATCTGGCAATGAGTATCTGGTGAAAAAATCATGAAGATTATTGCGATTAATGGAAGCCCCAGAAGAACCTGGAATACAGCAACGCTCCTACAACATGCCCTTGATGGGGCCGCTACACAGGGAGCAGAGACTGAACTGATTCATCTGTATGATCTAGATTTTAAGGGATGCACCAGTTGTTTTGCCTGTAAAATCAGAGGTGGGAAGAGTTATGGAAAATGTATTCTAAATGATGGGCTTACTGAGATTCTGGAAAAGATCGAGAGTGTGGATGTCCTCATCCTTGGTTCACCCCTCTACTTCGGGACTGTGACCGGAGAGATGCGATGCTTTATGGAACGTCTAATGTTTCCATATCTGGTTTATGCCAAGCCCCCACAGTCCCTCTTTACGAGGAAGATACCAACAGCTTTTGTATACACAATGAATGTAGCAGAAAACATGATCCATGAGGCCGGTTATGATGTTCATTTTAAAACCAACGAGTCAGTGTTAGAGCGATTATTTGGTTCCTGTGAATCCGTCTTCTCCTATGAAACGCTACAGTTTGAAGACTATTCTAAGGTTGTTTTTAGTTACTGCGATCCAGCAGAGCGGATAGAAAGGAGAAAAACCGTATTTCCCAAAGATTGTGAACAGGCATTTAACCTAGGTGAGCGGCTTATTCGAAAGGTATAATCATCGCATGTTTCCTTACGCGTTTATACAATGTAGGTCCCATTGGGCATAATCTCATGATACAATGGTAATTGGTCCACTGGGATTAGCACCATCTTTTTGCCGAAATGTTCTTGTGACTTAATATGATAATATCAATCGATGAATCCTCGTATCGTTGCACTTCTTGGTAGTCCGCTAGCAGAAGGAAACACTGCTAAATTATTAAAAAAATCAATTGCTGGAGCAGAAGCTGCAGGATGCGATGTTCAAATGATTCACGTTACCGAACTTGAATTATCAGCCTGTAGGGAGCATTACTTCTGTAAAAATAATACGACCTGTCTTATGGAGGATGATGTCAGTCCGTTGTACCCGGTTTTTAGGGATCTAGATAGTCTGATTATCGCAACTCCGGTTATGACCATGGGTATACCTGGTCACCTGAAGTCATTCATGGATCGGTTCCAGGTTTTTTTCTGTGCAAAATATGTACGAAACGACCGGTTGGTAGTTAAAGAGAAACGAATGATACGTCGGACCCTCCTTCTCTCAATATCTGGAATGAACGTTCCTGAAAATTTTGATGGAGTAGTTTTGTCAACCAAATCATTCTGTGATGTCATTGATTGCCGCTATGATGATGAACTCTTAATTCGTGACATGGATAATAAAAAAGATCTTGATCTCTTTCCAGATCTGATGGAATCTGCGTATCAGAAGGGGTTCAGACTTGGGGGGCTTCTGACTGGTAAATATGAGCAATTGAAATCAGCCGAATAATCTGAAAAACCTGACTATCCTCCTCCTTATTTAGAAATCCGATCTTTTCCTTCTTTGAATAATTGGCCTCTATTGGTTTGGAAATTTCATCGATATCCTGCTTTGATTATACCGGATTGACATGCGACTCCGATGATATCACTTGAATTTTTTATATTGCTGATAATGAACTCTCAATAATCAATCCAACTGATCTCCGCCATGGTTGAGTATAAGTACATGATGGATACATTATCCAATATCACGTCTATTTCGCCCAAAGGACTGGTGTCATCATGAAACGAAAGATAATCACGATCGATGAAGAGAAGTGCACCGGATGTGGTCAGTGTATTCCTGACTGTCCTGAAGGGGCCCTTCAGCTTATTGACGGAAAAGCACGGTTGATCAGTGACCTCTTCTGTGATGGACTCGGTGCTTGTATCGGAACATGTCCTGAAGATGCGATCTCCGTGATAGAACGTGAAGCCGGGGCGTATGACGAGAATGAGGTTATAAAGAATATTGCAAGGCAGGGAGAGGCAGTAATCAGGGCTCATCTTGAGCACTTGGCCGGTGATAATGAGATTGATCTTTATCATCAGGCGTTGACATCCTTGCAGGAGATGCAAATCCCTGTACCAGTTCACCGGGGAAGTCCGGATCATACGGGACATCAGCATACTCAAAACCCGTTCGCTACCTGTCCAGGGTCAGCGGCCAGGACTATTGAACATACAAGAGATTCCTCACAGCCTCCTGTCCATATTGAGTCTGAACTCCGCCAGTGGCCAATTCAGCTCAAACTTCTCAATCCTGCTAATCCGTACTTAGAGGATGCAGATCTTCTCATAGCAGCTGACTGTGTCCCGTTTACTTACGCTGATTTTCACCAGAAGCTTCTCAAAGACAGGATTCTGATAATTTTCTGCCCGAAACTGGATTCTGATATTGATGAGTACATCACCAAACTGGCAGAGATCTTAAAGACCCACATGATAAAATCCATCACAACCGTGCATATGATTGTGCCTTGCTGTAGTGGAGTCACATATGTAGTGAACAAGGCTCTGAAGTCCTCCGGAAAAGATATCCCGCTTCAGGATTTTACCATTACCTTACAGGGTACCATTGCAGAGTGATGCCGGTATCAGGTTCAACTACGTATTTATACGACCCGCGTTCTAACGTATCGGTATGGCACAGCAAATTATCAAGTCCCCTATTATTCTTGTTAACCTTAAGTGTTATCAGGAGTCAGTGGGTCATGGTGCCCACCGGATAGCTCAAGCGGCTCAGGAAGTGGCAGAGGAGAGTGGGGTCTCTATAGCTCTTGCCCCGATGTATATGGATATTCACCCGATCAAACATCACTTTGGTCTTCCGGTTTTTGCACAACATATCGATCCGGTGACACCTGGTGCCCATACCGGACGCATTCCACTCACTGCAGTAAAAACAGCAGGGGCAATCGGATCTCTGGTTAACCACTCTGAGTATCGTCTCTCGATAGCAGACATTGAGACTAATGTTCAGGCTCTTCGAAAGGAAGGAATGATCTCCTGTGTCTGTTCAAACACAGTTGCCACGACCTCGGCGGTCGCGGCACTCGGCCCTGATTATGTTGCCATCGAGCCTCCAGAGCTTATTGGGGGAAAAACCTCAGTTGCCGAGGCCAACCCGGATATCATCACTGGATCGGTTCAGGCTGCCCTGAAAGCAAATCCTGATGTAAAGGTACTGACTGGTGCAGGCATTCATTCGGGAAAATGTGTAAAGACTGCTGTTGATCTTGGAACCGTCGGTGTTCTTCTGGCATCAAGCGTAGTAAAGGCAGAAGATCCCGGTGCAGTGCTCCGTGACCTGGTTTCACTCTTGTGAGAACCATTAATACAGGTTTTTAATCCTGATAATGTTCGTCTATCGTGAGGAGCACCTCGATGATCCGAAGTTCCTCGTCGTAGTACGGCTGAATACTATAATAGAGAACCTTTTTTGTACCGGGTTTGGTACTGCATTCACACCGTCCGTGAATGGGCTGTCTGAGTGTCTGGGCAGATGAGAAGTCAGTGAGAAGCCCGGTCTCTCCAAGCCCCGGGATTGTGTACAGGTTCATACCCTTTAATGAGTTGTTTTGTTTTTCAAGAAGTTCTGCAGCCCTTTCGTTAAAATCATGGATCTCCCCGCCAGGATCGCAGGTAAGTAGGCCAATATGCATATGGTGAAAGATGCTTGCGTATCTCTTACGCTCAACGATAAGGGCTTTTGTCGCTTCTCTCTCTGTGGTCACATCATGCCCTATCCCAACTGAACCTATGAGTTCTCCGGTCTGGTTATAGAAAGGAACCTTCCTGATCTCAAGATGAACCGGTCTGCCATCCACTAGCACAGACTCATCCCTTGATATGCTCTCTTCTCTTGGGTGTAAAGGTACATGATTCTCAATTATCCCGTTGGTTGAACATGGAAGTTTTCGTGAGGCTTCCTTGTTGACGAACATGTACCTGCCCTGAAGATCCCTGGCCCAGAGCATATCAGGGACGGTATCACAGATCTGGCGCATCATTGAGTACATGGACTCGTACCTCTCTTTTCCTGTGAGAAGTTCTGAATGCATCTCCTCTTGTG
>QKDV01000254.1 GCA_003251955.1 Methanospirillum hungatei | reverse complement strand
AATTATTGGTGCAGTAGAGGTTCTGCAGGATATAACCGAGCAGAAAGCTGCAGAAGAAGAGATCCAGACTCTGACAAGGTTCCAGGAGAGCATCATCATGAGTGCCAATGTCCTGTTGATGGTCCTGGATATGGACGGAAGGGTGGTGATCTGGAACCATGCCGCTGAAGAGATTACGGGATATTTAGGGAGCGATGTCTCTGGGCGATCATGGATATGGAAGGCCCTCTATCCTGATCCTATATACCGGAAGTCTGTGACATCCTCCATATCCAAAGTTATAGACAACAACCTTTTTCTTCAGGATTTCCAGACTACAATCCTGACGAAGTCTGGGGAACAAAAGGAGATCCTCTGGAACACGCGGACTCTTAGTGACACTGTATCAGCCACTGGTCGGTATGTTTCCATAGGGATTGATATCTCTGGTAGGATTCAGGCTGAACAAGCACTGCGAGATAGTGAGAGTACCTTACAGGCTATCGTGAGAGGTTCACCGATTCCTCAGTTTGTAATTGACAGGAAGCACAGGGTTATCGAGTGGAACAAGGCGCTTGAGACTTATTCCCGGATTCCTGCGAGCGAAGTAATTGGAACAGATGAGCACTGGCGTGCATTTTATCCAGAAAAACGTCCGTGTATCGCAGATCTGGTGGTTGATGGTGCTGATGCCACTACAGGTTTTTCTTTCCCTGAACATTATGAGCGTTCAGGGCTTGTTGAAGGCGGGTACCAGTCTATCGATTTCTTCCCAACAATGGGAGATGGTTCCTGGCTTTCCTTTACAGCTGCTCCGATCCGGGATGCTGAAGGAAATGTAATTGGTGCAGTCGAAACCCTTGAGGATATTACAGAACGAAAGAAGGCAGAAAACTCCCTCCTTGAAAGTGAAGAGCGGTTTCGGACAGTCTTCACTCTTGCTAATGATGCAATCTTTCTGTATCGGATCACTAATGGTGAGCCGGATATATTTGTTGAAGTAAATGATACTGCCTGCACCCGGCTTGGATACACCAGGGAAGAATTTCTTACCCTCTCACCTTCCGATATTCTCGATTCCGAGTCAGTATTGAATATGCATGAACATCTTAATCTTTTGAAGAAGAAGAGACATGCAACCTACGAGTCTGTTCTCCTTACCAAGAGAAGAGAAACGATTCCTGTGGAGATCAGTTCTCACTCCTATGAATTCAAGGGAGTGCAGGTGGTACTCTCAATTGCCCGTGATATCTCTGAACGAAAACGATATGAGTCAGCAATACAGAACGCGAATAATAAACTGAATCTCCTCTCAAGCATAACACGCCATGATATCCTCAACCAGCTGACTGCCCTGAGTGGGTACCTTGAACTCTCTGAAGAGGTTGCTACTGATGATGAGGGTCGTGGGTTGATTGTGAAAGAAAAGAAGACCGCTGATACGATTATGCGGCAGATCTTATTTACTAAAGATTACCAGACCGTCGGGATTCAATCACCCATCTGGCAGGATCTCTCGTTTGTTATTCAGCAGGCAGCTCATCTGCTAGACGCCGGGGATATAGCAATTTCAATCGATCTTCATTATTGTGAGATATTTGCAGATCCGCTTCTTGAAAAAGTCTTTTTCAACCTTATTGACAACTCTTTGCGGTATGGAAAAGGACTGACAAAAATCTTATTCACAATTGAGAGGCATGAAGACCTGGCGATTCTGGTCTGCAGTGATGACGGGGGAGGTATTCCTCCATCCGAGAAGGAAAACATCTTTAACCGTAAATACTTCAGCAACACCGGATTTGGACTCTTCCTCTCCCGTGAAATCCTTTCGATAACTGGGTTGTCCATCACTGAAACCGGTGAGTTCGGAGTAGGTGCACGTTTTGAGATCGTAATCCCACCAGGTGGTATCCGGTCCTGCAGGTGATGGTAATTATCAGGGTTTGAACGGAAGTTCGACGAACTCACCCCTTTTCACCGCTTCTGATGCAATTGCCAGATCTGTGATTGCTATCCCGGTAGAGTCAAAGATGGTAATTGCTTCACGGCTGCTTCGTCCAATTCTTCCAATTAGCACCTCTCCAAGTGTTCCAACGATGTTCTCTGGCTTGAACAGACCGTCTCTGATAGGTACATTTACCTCTCCAGAATGAACTGCCTGCTTACGGTCATCAACAAATATCTCTGCTCTCATGAGGATGGTGGGGTCAAGTTCCTGTTTTCCTGGTGCATCAGCCCCGATTGCATTGATGTGAGTTCCGTCAGATATCCAGTCGTTCATAACAACAGGGCTGACTGACGGAGTTGTAGTAAGCAGAACATCTGAACCAGCGGCCTGCTCAAGGCTGGTGACCCTGATATCAAGTGAAGGAAACCTAGAGGCCAGGTCTTCTGCGGTCTTCCTGCTTCGTGACCAGACTTTGACCGTCTCTATTCCGAATACTTCGCCGATTGCAAGAAGTCCGGATCGTGCCTGTCTTCCTGCCCCGATGAGACCCAGAGTTCCATTTTTAACCGGAGCAAGAGCACTTGTTGCAACTGCAGCTGCAGCTCCTGTGCGAAGGTCTGTAAGTCCGGTTGCATTCAGGATAGATACTGGTCTTCCTGTAGGCGGATCAAGAAGGATTGTTAGTCCCATCACGGTTGGAAGACCCACGTTCCGGTTATCTGGATGGACATTCACAACCTTCACGCCTGCAACATTCAAACTTGGAAGATATGACGGCATGGTCCTGAAATCACCACCTGGAAGACTGACATAACTCTTTGGTGGCATTTCACATCTCCCGTTCCCGTGATCCATGAATGCCATTCTCACCGCTTCTATTAGATCTGGCATCTGTATAGCAGATTCCGGGGCAGGATAATATCGCATGGTATGAGATCAGGATGAAAGAGCAAAAAAAGTTCCGAAAAAAGAGACTATAAAGGAGTATTACTTTCTCCTGCAGGTTATACAGTTCTTGAAGAATTTGATGATCTCAAGAACAATTGATCCAACTGCCCCTAGTGAGATTACGATGATGATCAGGGCAACAAGTGACATGTTCTCCTTGATAACCGGGATTGTTCCAAGGAAGTAACCGGCAAGGGTGAATGTACCAACCCAGAGCAGGCCTCCGCAGATATCAAACGGGAGGAATTTCTTGTATTCCATCGCTCCCATTCCGGCAATGAATGGCGTGAATGTCCTGACAAAGGGTGCAAATCGTGCAACGATGATGGTGAAAGGCCCGTATTTTTCAAAATACTCGTGGGTCTGATCAAGATGCTCCTGTTTAATCATCGGCAGGTTCATCGCAAGGATCTTCTGACCTACAAACCTCCCGATAAAGTAGTTTACATTGTCTCCTATGATGGCTGCAGATGTAATGATAATCAGAAGAAGGGTGATGTTCAGTCCGCCTACGGCGGCAACTGTTCCTGTGATGAAGAGGAGTGAATCACCGGGCAGGAACGGAGTGACCACAAGGCCTGTTTCGCAGAAGATAATTGCAAACAGAATCCCGTAAATGAGGTTTCCGTACGACGCAACCATCGCAGGGAGATATTTATCAAGATGGATGAATAGGTCGATAAACCCGGGAATTGTTTCCAACATGTGGAGATCAGTTGCGTATGACTGGTAAAAATCTTGTTGCTTTCTTCACAACACCGGATGTTAAATCACGGTGGTTACCGGATAAGAGGTCTTAGGATCCGGTATAACAGTCCGGGCTGGAGGCTGATTGCATGGGAGTCGCACATCTCATGGCAGCAGTAACATCTGATACAGGTGGCAGTATCAAATGAAGGATACCCGCTTTGCAGGGTCACTGCACTGACCGGACAGATTCGCTCACATTTGTAGCATCTTGTGCAGTTTCTTTTAATCAGGTGAGGATGCAGGGTGTATGAGCCTGCCAGCCTGTATAGCACAGGACGAAGGAGGTTTCGAATCCATGAACTGCTTCCACCAGGTGTCTGTGTCTGCGGTTTTTTAGTGTCAGGGCGTGCAAGTTCTTCAATTGCCTCTCCTCTGACATCAATACAGTTCTCATCTGTGAGTCCCTGATCTGCTGCTGCTTTGATACTCCCAATGGAGAGGGGATCAAATCCGATCAGTCTTGCTGCAACAGTATCAAGGGCAATGTAATCCGGACTTGCAAGAATTGCACCCAGATGCGCCGGAGTCCCTGCCATCGGTCCATCTCCTTCCATGATCTCAATGGCATCCATTACCTGGAGCACCGGTTTAACGAAGCGATTCAGGTCAAGGAGCATCTTTCCAAAGAGCATATCATCCTGCATCCTGGCATGGTATGGCGGTTTATCAAGACCGGGAATAGCACCGAACATATTCTTTGTTGCACCGGTCAGTCCTGTGTAGATATGCGTCTTGAGTTTTGAGACGACAACCACAACATCGGCATCAAGGATCGGTGTGATGATCTCAAACTGCTTAACAAAGAATCCGTCTGGAAAAGAGACTGTTTGAGATGTGGTATCTTCGTTCAGTGTAACACCGGTCAGGGCGCCAAGGTCCGTGTATTCTGCAAGGTCATATGCCTTAATCAGGTTCCTGGGTTTGTACGGGATTCCGGCTCCCGGACTGTCTGCAATGGTAACCGTGCAA
>QKDV01000169.1 GCA_003251955.1 Methanospirillum hungatei | reverse complement strand
ATCAGGATCTCTTTGAGTGGCCGTGGCTGGAGGAGTGATCTTACCTTGGTGGTGATAACGCCGGTGCTTGAAGCAACTGCAATCTCGTCACCTACTGATATGGTCCCATCAAAGAGGATGACATCAATCGTTGCCCCGAGTCCTTTCTCCTCTTTTACCTCGAGCACTGTACCTGATCCCGGCCCATCCACAGCCAGCGTGAGTGCCCCTTCCATGTACCGTTGTGCAAGCCCGATCAACACCATCAGCAGATCTGCAATCCCCTCTCCGGTATGCGCGCTAACCGGGACGATTGCTAGAGTCCGTGCGAAGTCATCTACCCTGTCATAGCGCTCTGATGAGAATCCGTGCTCTGCCAGAGAACCTACGATCTCGTAGGTCTTCTTCTCCATCAGGTCAATGACCCTCTGGTTCTGCTTTCCGAAGCTTGACAGGAATAGCTCTTCAGGAAACGAACGCCAGCCGGATACACGGTCTATCTTGGTTGCCGCCATCACGAATGGTGTCTTACATCCCCTGAGGATCTGAAGTGCCTCGATCGTCTGGGGCTTAAATCCATCTGTGATATCAACAACAACGATCGCCAGATCTGCAAGTGCTCCTCCTCGTGCCCGGAGAGTTGTAAATGAATGATGCCCGGGTGTATCAATAAAGAGAAGGCCTGGGATGTTGATCTTCAGGTTTTTGTTCACCCCACCCATGGCCATGATCGTCTCTATCGGAACTACTGTTGCTCCGATGTGCTGGGTGATCGCGCCCGCCTCACCAGAAACCACCGATGATCCACGTATCCGGTCAAGGAGTGAGGTCTTCCCATGGTCTACGTGCCCGAGCACACAGACAATTGGGGTACGTATCTTTGGATTATCATTACTACTCTGATTCTTTTTATCAGATTTCTTTGCCATCGCTGCACCCCCTTCGAGGGCCCCCAATCTCTGGTGTCAGAACACTGTCAGAGGTAATATTATTCAGGTATCGTAACCGGGGGCTGACTGACTATACATGAGAGGTGCTCTCTAATAATAATTCACAAGGGAGAGAAGCGAAAGAGAAGAAAGAGGGGATCCACATTGTTGTACATAGGTCAAGCCCATCACATGTAGAATAGATAGATTCAAGTAAACTTGCTGATAACATATATGGTGCATTTGCCTGGGTGGGGTAATGGTTATCCTAAGGGATTGTGGTTCCCTCGATCTGGGTTCGATTCCCGGTCCAGGCCTTAAGGTCAATTAACTGGCCTACACATTTTTATCTCAAATTCTTAGTTTATGCTACATAGCGGATGTATTCTCTTTTTCACGCCTCATCAAGTCGGTAATGGGAGATATATCCTATTGGGAATATCAGGGCCCAACAGTAGAGAGTATAAGCCGGATTGATAAACGACAGGAAGATTGAGAATGTGAAAATCGCCGGGCTGATATAATTCTCGATAATTGTTTTTCTGATATAATCATGGGGTAAATCCGGATCAATGAGCCGGTAATTATTGGATGCATAATGCCACATGATGCTGCCCAGGTACCCGGGTGCAGCATAACCGATTGCAGCGAAGATAACAGCGAGCTGAATGTTGCTATGTTCATTGATCACTTTTGTGATGAATGGCATCAGTACGATAAAGAGGAGAAAGAACATATTCAGCCTGATAAGGACATCATCATACCTTTTAATAAACCGGAAAATCTTGTGATGTTTTGTCCAGTATGCCCATGTTATCAGAAAAGTCAGAAGAAAATAAAGAAATTTGGGGATCTCACTAACAAGTTCGTTTGAGAGTTGTAGTGAAGTGATCCCACTGATATCAGGTACAATCAGATCAGCTGCCAGAAGGGTAAGTGAAAATGCAAAGATCGCATCGCTGATATTGACGATCCGTTCAAGGCCCTTCTCCTGGTAGTATTCTGTTCGTTTCATATCTGGTCCTTGTATACCATGTGCAGGTTATACTCCTTAAGTGAGTCCACTTTTCCTTCAATAATCTATTTGAAAGGAATATGCCAGATTATTGAGAAGAGTTACCAAGCCCTGCTGCAATCCAGCCTGTATATCCTCCGGCAACATTCAGGATATTGTGATGTCCCTCCCGTTCCAGGATGCTGCAGGCGATCCCTGCCCTGACACCTGTTCCACAGATTACTGCTACAAGGCCTGATACCCTGACTTCATCTACTCTAGTACGAAGATCAGGCCATGGAATATTTACTGATCCAGGAATATGGTAATCGGCATACTCTGCAACGGTTCTGACATCAAGAATCTCAAGTTCATGTTCTCCGGCTATAAGGTGGGCGAGTTCATGTACAGAGATAATCCTGATCTGGTTTGTTTCAAATCCTGATTGTACCCAGTTTTGAATCCCACCGGAGAGGTATCCCGCAATGGAATCAATACCGACACGATGCATCATCACTACGGCATCAGCGATCTGATTTTTGTTGTGTCCAATAAGCACATGATTCACATCAGGTCTGAGTATCCATCCTGCATACGTGGAAAAATTAACTTCAGAATCGATGTTCAGACTATCAGGGATGTGAACTGCCCCATATGCATCATACCTGCGGATATCCACAATTTCAGCATCTCCTCCCATAAGCAGATTTCTGACATCTACAGGGCTGAGAGCCTTCAAAGCAGGCAGTTTAGCAAGTGGAACCGGTCCTTTTCGGTTGATATCAGAACATCGGGTGAAATGATCTGGAGCTGGTGGCATGTTCGATGTAAGTGTCTTGATAAATGCCTCCGGATCTTCGATGGCAAGGGCCGGGTTCGCAATCCTCTCATACCCGATAGTGCTGGTTCTTTTTGTTGAAAGAGATCTGCCGCAGAATGATCCTGCACCATGTGCAGGGTATATCTCACAATGGTCCGGAAGTGTCATGAGTTCTTCATGCAGACTGGTGTATAATGCTGAAGCTAGTTCCCGGGCCCTTCCTGGAAAGAGATCAGGCCGGCCTGCGTCACCAACAAACAGGGTATCTCCACAGAAGACCAGGGCAGGACTTTCAGAACGGCTTTGGTGAATGAGTACATATGAGACATGTTCAGGCGTATGCCCTGGAGTTTCTCTGACCTCAATCCTCATGTCATCTATTGTGATAATTGATCCCTGTCTTACTGGTATGTGAGGGAAGAGTGCCTTTGCACGTTCAGGCATATAGATCGGAGCACCAGTCTTCTCAGCAAGATCCTGGTGTCCGGAAATAAAATCAGCGTGGAGATGTGTCTCCAGTATTCCTGCAATCTTCATCCCCTCTTCTCTTGCTGCATCCATATAACGGTCTGAATCACGTGATGGATCAATGATCAGGCATGAACCTGTTCCACCCAGAAGGTATGAACTGTGGGCAATACCAGGAATGAAGAATTGTCTGATAATCATAAGAGCAGTATATCTGAAATCGCTCTTATTATATTTGAAAACGGGGGTCTATACCTATACAAGCCTCACTCTTTATTCATACGCTGCCTGATCTCTCGACAGTCATTAGGGTGTATCCCGTACAGGACACCGATCTGGTAATCTATCTTTTGCTGCATCTCTGAAATCTGCCGTTCAATTCTGCTTATGTCATGCCATGCATGGCAAACATGTTTTTTCTTTTCAAGCATGACCTGGCGGACTCGAGTTGTCCTGATTAATTCTGAAATACCTGTCTCTTCGCGAGAATAATGGTCTATCGCCCGGATTGGCAGAGTCCTGATAATACCCATCAGGTTTGGTGAAGTATGAGCGCCACGAGTGCATGTTTTGATGTACCACCTGATTATTGAGGAGTGAAGAAGTACGTTGAGGAATTGATCATCTCCTGGAATGATGACGTCAACGTTGGGTTCAGGGGTTATACCTGAGCAAATGGATAGTTCATATCCTGTCCATTTGATAGATGTCCAACAGTCAGCCTGGTCTCTGATCTGTTCACCTCTATATCCCGGGTAGAGTTCATCAAGGAGGTACTCACTCAGAGTCATCGTTCCCTGAGAGAGTTGATCAATCATTCTCTTCTCCCAAGGATCCTGCAGACCCCATCCGTCGTCTTTGTGCAGATCTGCAGGAAAGATCTTGTATTTTCTGATTTGAAACCCTGAATGACCTTCTCCGCTGGCAAACCTGATCACTGAATGAAATTTTTCCGAATCAGAATGAAGGATCACCGCAGAAAGGTCTTCTACATCTCCCGAGCCTGGTTCATCTTCAGGAACAACCATGGTCATCGGAGACGTCTGGACAATCCATCGTCTGAATCCCCGGAAAGATGATTCTGAGAGCCAGTTTCTCCTAAGGAAAAAAATTGCCTTCCCTCTTGGTGCGAGGAACTCACCAGCCAGTTCGGCATACAGAACTCCTTGATCAACTCCTGCTGTATAAGAGGTGAACCTCCGGGTGAGATAGCAGGCGACCTCGGGAGGACTACCCGGACTTTTACCTTCAGGACAAGATATGATGAGAGAGAATGGCTTAGTTCCGTCTGCATATTCTTCTATATTGATGGGATGCAGATGGCGGAGGATCGGATATCCATTCTGTAAAGATACGAATTCTTCCAGGGTTCTTTCATCATAAAGTGGGGAACCTGCTCTAATCTGTCTGTT
>QKDV01000043.1 GCA_003251955.1 Methanospirillum hungatei | reverse complement strand
AGGAGCAAATGATCTCGGAGGAACACTTTACGAAGAGAGTATATCAAAGGATGCAGGGGCAGTATCAGGTTCGTACCTGGACCCCGAAGAGATGGAATATATCACAACAGATCTCGGCAGAATACTGAAAGAACGCCATACCGATTACACCCTCGTATAATTCATGCACACCCCGGAAGATATGACAACTCCTGATTATGCTGCAATGCTCAGAACAATCGAGGAGAAGACAGGCCCAATATCAGATGCCATCAAGGCGCTGCTCATAACCGACGGTTCAGTCACACGGCTCCTTGAATGTTATAACGAAGCACCGATCTCAATACGCACCGTTACCCAGCAGGTGATTCCTGCTGAAGATGATATCGCTGAAGAGATGCAGATTGGGACAGGCGACCCGGTAAACTACCGGGTTGTGGAGATATGCGATCAGAGCATGGACATCCCACTTGTCCATGCCGTCTCGTACTGTCCGGTAAACAGACTGCCTGAACATGCAAGAAAAAGTCTGATGAAGGCAGACATCCCAATCGGGCATATTCTTCGGGATGAGAAGATCGAGTCACGGAGGGAGATCACAAGTATCAGAACCTTTTCAGGCTCCGATGCTCCACCTTCACTACCGGTATCGGTAGCATCAGGACGGGTGTTTGCCCGGCGGTACCGGATCATTCACCAGAATCAGCCGCTCTTCAGGATCGACGAGTTCGTTCCGGATCACCTTTTTTCAGGCACAAAGAGGGTTACAATCCGGACACCATCCCGGCTCCACCTCGGCCTTATCGACATGAACGGATCGCTCGGCAGAGTGGATGGCGGGGTCGGAATCACCCTTGACAGGCCCGGATATGTCATCACTGCTGAACCAGCCCTTGAGACCAGAGTCATCACAGATGACGAGGAACTCAAAACGCGTGCAATGGGCATTGTAAACAACCTTGCCGAGACCCAGGGATACGATCCAGATATTGCAATCAGGATAAGCGAGACGATACCAACGCATAGCGGGCTTGGAAGCGGAACCCAGCTCGCCCTCTCTATTGCAACGGCAATGGCACTGATATCAGGAAAACAGAACAATGACCCGGCACGAACCACCGGAAGGGGTGGCACTTCCGGGATCGGGGTGAGAGCATTTGCAGATGGTGGTGTGATAGTAGACGGGGGACACCGGTTCGGCCCTGGAAAGGAGAAAGACTCTTTCCTTCCGTCATCGGCATCTAAAGGTGTAAGGAAGGCACCCCTCATTGGAAGATACGATTTTCCATCAGACTGGAGGATCATCCTCTGCATCCCTGATGCCAAACCGGGTGCCAGTGGTCAGGCAGAGAAGGAGATCTTCAAAAAATCATGTCCGGTTCCCCTGCCAGAGGTCGAGAAGATCTCACATCTTGTACTCATGCAGATGATCCCTGCCCTCCTCGAAGAGGACCTTGACCAGTTTGGCAGGTCAATAACCGCGCTCAGAAGTTACGGGTTCAAGCGTGATGAACTGGCATTGCAGACTCCTGCTCTTCACAACATGCTCGATTACATGACATCATGTGGAGCAGCAGGGGCAGGGATGAGTTCATTCGGCCCGGCCCTGTACGCAATCACTGACACAAACAGCACAGATATTGCCGGAGATATCCAGTCATACCTGGACGACCAGTGCGGTGGAGAAGTCAGAATTGTCAGGGGAAAGAACACCGGGGCATCAATCAGGTGTACGAGTTAATCACGCTCTGCCTGATCAGGTGAGCGGTACAGGTAAGCCAGACCAGTTAGTTCCTTCTTACTAAGATCAGAAACGTAACCCCTTTTATTGTACAAGATAACAGATATCGTATGCAGCTCACCGAGTTCCGGGTCCAGAACTACAAGATTATCAATGACACCGGCTGGATCCCGGTCGACAATCTCACCATCTTTGTTGGGAAGAATGAGTCTGGAAAGTCTGCAATATTTCGTGCACTCTCAAAATTAAACCCTTCAGATGGCGAGGGTTACGATGGACTGAAAGAGTTTCCACGTCAGCGGTATGCCGAGGAGATCACAAAGACCGACTGGCCGGTTGCATCGGGCAGGTTCACACTCACTCCCCGCGAGCAGGAAGAGATCAGGACTCTTTCAGAGCTCTGTAGCGATGTAAAAGGAGTAGAGGTAACCAGGCATTATACGGGAAAATACAGCATCACCTACCACCCGGACATTGGAGTCGAACTTGTCACAGCAAAGGATCTCAGTTATGTCATTGATGTGGCTATTGAGCAGATCAGGAACCTGATCGCTCCCGAGGGACGTGGGGATGTTCTCGGGAGGATCAAAGGTGAACTCCTCTCAATCCTTGAAGAGCAGAAAGAGGCTGCATCTCAAACAATTCAGGTGCAAAAGCGGCAGATTGCAGACCTCATCAATATGATAAAGACCAGAGGAAACGAGCAGTGGCAGCTTGAACTGATTAACCCGATATGTGAGCCAATATACAGCCTTGTCAGGCAGATAGAGGTGTATGAAAGCCTGATGGCTGCAAACCGGTACATCATCGATCACCTCCCGAAGTTTGTCTACTTTGATCAGTACAATGTCATTGAGAGTGCAATCCATATCCCGACATTTATAGCAACGCTGAAAAGTCACCCAGAAAGTCAGGGCCTGCGGGCAACCAACTGCCTCTTCAGGCATGTCAATCTTGACCTTGACATCCTCGACAAACTCGGAACTCATAAGAATGCAACAGACGAGAATCCATTGATCCGCAGACAGGTGGATGAACGTTCAATTCTGCTCTCGACTGCATCAAACCAGATGAGCAAGCGATTTGAGAACTGGTGGGGTCAGCGACGTATCAGGTTCAGGTACGACATCGATGGTGACTACTTCAGGGTCTGGGTCTCTGATGATCTTGATCCCTCAGAGATTGAACTTGAGCAGCGAAGTGCAGGTCTGCAGTACTTCTTTTCATTCTACCTGATCTTCCTGGTCGAATCAGGTGATGTATACCAGGACAGCATCCTGCTTCTGGACGAGCCCGGGCTTCAGCTCCATGCAACTGCCCAGCAACAGTCGGTCAAATTCTTTGAACGGCTTGCAGAAGAGAACCAGATCCTATACTCAACCCACTCACCGTTCATGATTGACCTTGAACATCTTGACCGGATCAGGACAGTGTACGAGAGCGATGACGGAACAACCAAGGTATCAGCCACAGAATGGCCAAAGGATCATGACTCACTCTTCCCACTTGAGGCTGCACTTGCATACCGGATTGCATCCCGCACATTTACCGGAGGAAGGCAGCTTCTGGTAGAGGATATCGTGGATCTCTGGCTGCTCCAGGCTATGAACTACGCGGTTGAGAAGATCGGAAAACCCGGACTAGAGCCAGGAATTACCATCACTCCTGCCGGAGGTTCTGCTAACCTGTTCCCACTGGCAACCCTTATCAGATCCTGTAAAAATCCGGTATCAGCACTCCTTTCAGGCATGGATATCCCTGCAGATATCCTGACAAAGTTCTCAGGAATGAACACGAAACAGGAGAAGTTTCTGCTTCTGTACAGCCAGATCACAGCCCAGACAGGCTCCACAATCGAGGATCTCTTTTCAACAGATTACTACACCCGGTGCGTGAAAGATGTGTACCCGAACATGGTGGTAACGCCGGTGCCGGCACAAAACCCTGCAGAAAGAGGTGAAAGTCAGGGAATACTCCATGCAATAAGTGAGGCTATCGACCGGAGACAGGGTGAGAAGTTTGAGCGGTGGAAGGTTGCCGAGATCCTTTCAGACCGGATCTGCGAAGCCCCGGGTATGGTAGATGAGGAGACCGTCCAGCGGTTCGTCAGGCTGTTTGAAGAGATAAATAAAGCAACAGCAATCGAACGATAAAAAAATCAAAAATATATAGGAGATTAATCAGTTGTCCTGATAATTTCAGGCGCTGACCAGTTCCCCTCCAGAGTACTTTTTTCAGGGAGATAAATCCGAAGAACCAAATGGAATTTATCTTCAGAGACCGGTAACCAGTTATTTACCATATCCTGATCAGGTTCTGTTGCCTGCAGGAGGATGTCTGCTGATCCGTCCGCGTTATAGGTTATGTTTGACCGGTCATTGATACAATAACGATTAATAGGGTTTTCAATCAGGAAATTATCACTTCCATATGCAGTTACAGACCAGAACCCACCGGTCTGAACCGGCGGCAGCATTCCCTGATCAAAGTGAAGCCGGTATCTGCTTGCTCCGGATAAGGACTGACCTTGAGAGTCCACACCTGTTGCCGGGTAAATCGCAACATAAGTGGGATTTGCACCAAGAGCATTCAGAGCAACAGCAGCACGATATCCGTATGCTGTCCCAAAGTCCCCTATGGGATCGCCGCTGTAATCCCAACTCCCGAGTGAGACTGAATACGCAGCAGATGCATTTGATAATGTGGGTTTCAATTCACTCATCATCTGCATCCACTCTGCAGAGGCATTATCTCCAAGAACTGTTTCATCAAATGATAATCCCGGACCTACCTGGATGGAACTCATCTCTTCCACAATCGGACCATCAGCAACTGCAGGAGGATTTGTCAGCATCAGACTGTTTGCAGTTGCAAAAAATTCTGTGGGAGTCATGTTGAGCACATGGTTCACAGGAATAAAGT
>QKDV01000258.1 GCA_003251955.1 Methanospirillum hungatei | reverse complement strand
GGCGATGTTGCTATCAGGAGTCAGAAAGGTGTGGTCAGAAAGGTTTCAATCGAGGCCGGGTTTATTGCAGGTGAGGAAGGTCGAATCCAGGGATACCTGCTGGTTCTGACCCCCTCATCATGATCCCAGTTCCACACGAACAATATCTATCACTGTATCTATGATAACAACACCTGTTCTTGAACTATCCACTCCCGGTGGTATCGTTAAGATTTCAAGGGCCACCACAGCCCACCCGGGAGAAATGCGTGAACTTTATGTTGCCGGCGGGTGGTGGGATGACGCCTGGGATGAGTCACATCTCTCTGCAATTGTTGAGATGGGTTTTGCCTTTGTTGCAGCCGAGGCACCTGACGGGAGATGGATCGGAATGGGCAGGCTGATCTCTGATGGTGTATCTGATGCATACCTGCAGGATATTGTGGTTCTTCCACAGTGGGAGGGGTATGGCATTGGTTCAGCAATTGTGAGGTTTCTTCTCTCGATCTGCAAAGATAGCGGTATAGACTGGATAGGTACGATTTCCGAACCTGAAACCGAGTACTTCTACCGCAGGTTCGGCTTTGCACGGATGAACCGGTATACTCCGATGCGGTATGAGCGGTAGGTCTTCTGCTGGAAAAAGTGGGAAAAATGCCGGTGATCGCCAGGTAACACTTGAGGGAATACCTGCAGGTTCATCTCCCGGTGTTGTCATTACTGAAATTCATCCGGTTATCATCTCGGTGAGCAGGGCAACAGATATTCCTGCTTTTTATATGGACTGGTTTTTACAGCGGTTTCGTGAAGGTTATATCATCTGGAAGAATCCCTACCGGCAGAGCAGGAGGCAGAAGGTCTTTTTTGATAAGACCCGTGCTGCTGTCTTCTGGACCAAAGATCCCGGAGCCATTCTGGCTCGTACAGCTGATATTGATTCTCTTGGCATCCACTGGTATGCCCAGGTCACCCTGAATGATTATGAAGGTCTTGGGTATGAACTCAGAGTTCCTTTACTTGATAAACGGATTCATGACTTTCAGGAACTGAGTAGAAAGCTCGGGAAAGAGCGTGTTGTCTGGCGGTTTGATCCTCTCCTCCTCTCTGACACGCTCACGCTTACATCCCTTTCTGAACGAATTGAGAACCTTTTCACACAGATAGGTCCTTGCTGCGAGCGGATGGTCTTCAGTTATGTAGATATTGCTGGATACCGGGGTGTGACGCGGAATATGAAGCAGTACGGACTGACTACTGTCAGGGAGTTTTCACAAGAGGAGAAACTGCATGTCGCAAGAGTGCTCCAGCGTTGTGCAAAGCAGCATGGTGTCTTGGTCATGGCCTGCTGCCAGGCACTTGACCTTGGTGAGTTTGGCATTGTTCCGGGACGATGCATTGACGACCGGCTCTTTCGCAGAATTGCCGAAGATGATCATGAGTTCATATCCTGGCTGGACCGTGATGCACGAAAGGATACCGGTCAGCGTGCTCATTGCACCTGTGTTGTCTCGAAAGATGTGGGTGAGTACTCTACCTGCCTGCACCAGTGCCGGTACTGTTATGCAAATAGGAGTGACGAGGTTGTGGCCCGCAGGTACCTGCTTCACAGGCAGGCCATGAGCCGGGGTATCATCCCTGAGTCGATCGTACCTGAGTTCTGATCATCTTTATCTGAGTGAAACCCGCAATATGGATCAGATGGTGGAATGTGATTTCTGCGGAACCAGTGTATCCGGAGGTTCTGCGTTTACCTGCACCTATTGCCATGGGACTTTCTGCCCTGCCCACCGGCTTCCCTTCAACCATGCCTGCCCAAAGATAGAGGAGTGGCGGAGCGCAAAACCGACAAAACAGAAGGTTGCCAAAAGAAAGTCGGTTTCCGACATTCTGGTTGATCAGAAGGGGATCATTGCAGGCGGAGTGTTGATGCTTTGCCTGATCCTCCTCTTCCTTCTGATCTTCAGGATACTGTGACTGGGTATTGTCTATTGAGCATATCACCGAGCTGAATAAGGTAGTCCCGCCCAAACTGCCCGTTTTCAATCCCGGCTATCAACTCAATCAGATCCGGAGAGAGAGTGTCTGGTTGGATAAGGGCTGTTCCTAGGGCGATTGCAGCTGTTGTATCTGTATCGCCTCCAAGAAGAACCGACTCACGTAACACACAAACCGGGTCTTCTCCAAAATTGGCAAGTATTGAAACCACGGCTCCAAGCAGGATGAGTGACTCTGTATATGGTACTCCATATGAGGCATGCTCCTGCAGGATGGTCTCCGGGCTCCATCCTGATCCAATAACTCTGTGAAGATACTCCCTCCCTTCCGGGGTGAGGCTGGAAATCTGGTCTGGGAGACTCTGAATGATCTCAGCAAACGTTCTCTCTGAGTAGTACCGTTCATGACAGATGAGTGCGATCCCAACCGTTGCGGCAATGGCATCTGGATGTCCGTGGGTAATTCGTGCGCAGAGAGTGGCACATCTTACTACTTCGTCACGATCCGGGATGAGTCCGATGGGCAGTGCCCGCATTGCAGCACCGTCACTTTTTCGCTCCCTGATCTCATCACCGGGGAGACTCAGCAAAAAGTCAGATCCTGTGACAGAGTCCTGAAGCATTTTTGTCGTGACCGGTGAGTAGCCGGGCCTGGGGTCACGCTTGTATGCTGTAAGAAGGCTCTCTGCAAGGTTCTCTTCTGTGAAAGGTCTATCTGATACAAGAAGTTCTGCGACACCGATTGTCATCTGGGTGTCATCAGTATAGCGGTTTGAAGACTGGTATGAAAATGGGCCATCTGGAAGAGATATATCTGGCCGGCTCCTGTTTTCAAACTCTGCACCATATGCATCACCAATGGCCACACCGACAAGAAGTCGTGCTCCGGCACTGAGTTCTTCCAGAATAGTAGTATCCTTTTTGATGTATTTCCAGTTCATTATGACAAGAAAAAAGAATTATACGATCTTGTCACAACGCAAACACTCGTTGTATCCTTTATCCTTGATAAGTTTCAGGATCTCGCGGGGGTTTCCGTGGCATTTGAACTCGCCATTTATCATAACATGCCCTTTGTCAACATCCAGGTAATCCAGGATGTATCCTGTGTGCGTGATGACAAGTCCGCTGCTTTTACGGTTTGCAAACCGCTGGTGCTTCTGGAGAAGGTGAGCGATGGACTCTCCCATGAGGTGAATATTTTCAAGATCCACTCCGCTCTCTGGTTCATCAAGCATAATGAACGAGGGATCCTGCACCATCATCTGCAGGATCTCGCTCCGCTTGATCTCCCCTCCGGAAAATCCGTGGTTGATGTCACGCTCAAGAAAATCTTCCATATTCATCCGGCTTATGGCGGGCTGAATGTCGCGTTCCTTGTCAGGATTGATGACGTTCAACATCTTTCCAAGTTTCAGACCAGAGATCGTTGGCGGACGCTGGAACATGATTCCCATACCAAGCCGTGCCCGCTCATGGACCGGCTTTTCGGTAACATCAATTCCGTTGAAGATGATCTTTCCACTGGTGACCTTGTAGGCATCAAAGCCCATGATCGTCATCAGGAGGGTGGATTTACCAGAACCGTTCGGTCCCATGAGCACATGGGTTTCCCCATGCTCGATATGCAGATTAATCCCGTGAATAATCTCACGGTCCCCTATCGCAACGTGCAGATCCTGTAACTCAAGCATAGACGGTTCTCATATAGAATTCATTTCAGGCCATTTGATATTTGTTAGATGAAAGTGACGTTGTGGTCTGCAGCAGGACTACAGAAGTTGTTTCCCTGCATCAGTACCTGGCATACACTCAAAGACGCTGGTTACTCTGAGGATGAGCAGTGATTTTGCCGGAAGCCCGGGCTTCTTATCATGGATCATCTCGGTCATGCGGGCGTGCTCCGGTCCTGAAGTTTTTACTGTTACGTCGGCCTTTATCTGGTAGCATCCTTTAGCACCAGCTCCGTAGAGGTAAATGGCAGCCTTCGGGTTCTCAAGAACATTTTTCAGGCTTTTGTGCATAAAGTTGTCACCGATCCAGATTGTCTCGGGATCAATGAGAAAGACAGATCCCATTGGAGCAACATTCGGAATGCCATCCTTTGAGGCAGTCGCAAGTGGAAATACCTTCAGTGCCGAGAAAGCCTCTATCATTTCGGGGGTTAGTGCTACCATAGTAGTAACATGGTTTCCCCGCTATCTCATTAATCTTCGGATTGGACAACAGCGAATGAGAGGGTGACTGTAGTTACATTATCAGCCAAAAAAATGGTACGGAGCCGGGGTTTCCCATCAATATTGAAAATACTAATGCTGATTTATGAGTTTAGTATCAAATATTCCGGTTTTTTCAGGGAGATTTAGACTCCTCCTCCCTTCCTGCGGCCTACTCCTGCATCCGGATAATATATCCTTCTATCGCTGAAATTGTGAGTGGAGTCTTAAAAACTCCATTACCAACCAGGATCGCCTGAGCAACAGTCTTATCTTTGGTGATCAGGCTGAAGGAGACTGCGAACGATCCCTGCCTGTTGATACCGTCCTGAATCTGGCTTCTGACTTCTTCCCTGAGTGACGGCTGAATCAGATCTGGCAGATTGATTAGACCGGTCTGGACGAGTTCGGCCTCAGTGTATCCGGTAACGCGTATAGATCCCTCATCGACATGTTCAAATCCGAGTGCCGCATCTGCCCT
>QKDV01000202.1 GCA_003251955.1 Methanospirillum hungatei | reverse complement strand
AACCGGGGGAAGGATGGAGGAGATCGGAACCGGAGCGATCTCATCATTGCTGACGACGTCGATCTGACAGAGCAGAAATAATAGTAAACCTGGTGCCCGGGCTTGCATATCACTCACCTCGAGACTGATAACTTTAAGTCGTTCGGCAGAAAGACCAAAATCCCTTTTTTCCCGGGCTTTACTGTAATATCAGGACCTAATGGTTCAGGAAAAAGTAACATAATCGATAGTATTCTTTTTGTTCTTGCCTTGTCCACTTCACGTTCTCTTCGGGCTGAGCGTCTGACTGATCTGATCAACCTGAATTCTGGGAAAAATACTGCAGAAGTTGAACTGACCTTCTCTGATGGGACAGTTATTAAGCGGCGGATCAAGCGGACTGAAAGTACATATTACAATTATCTGTACCTGAATGGCCGCCCATGCAGGCAGGGAGATCTCTTAGAGTTTCTTGCCCAGCGGGGTATTGTCCCTCATGGGTATAATGTCGTCATGCAGGGTGACATCAACCGGATCATTGAGATGAGTGATCTGGAGCGGAGAAAGATCATCGATGAGATAGCAGGGGTGGCTGAGTTTGATCAGAAAAAAACCCTTGCATATGAAGAACTTGACCGTGTCAGAAATAATATCCAGGAACAGAATGCCCACCTGGAAGAATTAACAATTCGGCTTTCCCACCTTGAGAAACAACGTGTCCAGGCACTTAAATATCGCTCCCTGCATGATCGTTTAAAGTTTCTGACAAGTTGCCGCTCTGCTGCCCGGTTGGCCGTGAAGCAGAAGGAGTATGAGACTCTTCAGGAAAGTGTTCATGAGGAAGAGAAGGCACTTGCCCAGGCAGATGCCGATATCTCCTGGACAACCCATGAACGTGATTTTGTTAAGAATGAGATCTCTGGCGTAGATCAGGAGATCAGTGCGAAGACCGGGAGCGAATATATGACTCTCATCTCCCGCATCGCAGAAGCGAAGGCCGCAATAGAAGGGTTTAAACGTGATATTGAGCGCCAACAGCGGGAAAAAGATGAGAATGACAAACGGCTTGGGTCTATCTATGGTGAGATGAAGCGGCAGGACGAACGTCTTGTCCAGAAAAATAACGAAATCCGTGATCTTACAATTGATAGGACTAATCTGGCTATGACTCTTGCATCTGCCAAGAGTGAGTCTGGTCGGATTGAAAAAGAGATTGAGAAACAGACTGCTGAACACGAGCAGGATGAACAGGCACTTCAGGCTCTTCGTAAGACCATGATCACAAAGAAAGATCAGCGTAGTGATCTTCTTCGTGAACAGGATATCATGATCGAGCGTTCCCGGATGCGAAGTGCTGAAGAAGATCGTCTTCGATCAAGAGTTGCTCTTCTGCAGCGTGACCTTGTTTCAGGGAAAGATGCTGAAGAAGAAGCCTCAAAGAATCTTGAAACTCTGGAGACGGAAAAACGGGAGTATGATCGAAGGGTTGGACTCCTGGATACGAATCTTTACTCGAAGCGGGATGCTCAGGAACGCCTGAGGAAAGAGATCCGTGATCTGAAGATTGAGATCAATCGTAAGGAGGCACAGCAGCAGGCTCAGGGGCGGTATGGGAAAGCAATAGAAGCAGTTCTTGCAATGGATGGAGTATATGGGACCATCGCGAGCCTGGCCCGTTGCAAGCCGGAGTATGCGACTGCCTTGAATATTGCTGCAGGTGCAAGACTCCATTTCGTTGTGGTGGAGGATGATCAAATTGCATCTGAAGCCATTCAGTATCTGAAAGATAACAACCTTGGAAGGGTTACTTTTCTCCCTCTAAATAAACTCAAGACCAAACCACTTCCTGAACCACCTCATGGTTCTGACATTATTGGGTTTGCCACTGATCTCCTCGATTATAATCCAAGATTTGATCCGGCCTTCAGGGTTGTTTTTGCCGGAACAGTTGTGGTAGACTCCCTTGATCATGCAAGGAAACGAATCGGTTCTTTCAGAATGGTCACTCTTGATGGTTCTCTTCTTGAGAAAAGCGGGAGTATGACCGGTGGCAGCATGCGTAAAGAGGCCGGGGGCTTTGGTAGTTCTTTCGAGGATGAACTTCGCCGCATGTATGCTGATCTTGCAAAGATGAGTGATGAGGAGGCATCCCTCAACGATGCACTTACTGTAGCATCTGCTGAACGCGATGAGGTTCAGAAGAGAAGGATGGATCTGGAAGGGCTGGTTGCCAGATCACGTGCCGGAGTAGATGTTGCGATCAGATCCCGGACCTCTATGGAGGAGGAGATCAAGAGTCTTGAAGATCAGATTGCTGCAGCCATAGCGGCAGCTCCCGGAGGTCCAGAAGATCTTGCAGCTCTTGAAGTAAAGATCCATACAATCAGTCAGGAAATATCCGTGATGCAGGGAGAGATCGATGAGATTACCTCCCGTCTTGAAGGTACCGGAGTTCCTGCTCTGTTTGAACAGATGGATCAGGCGACCCGCCAGGTCGAAGAGGTTGAACGCCGTCTCCGAAATAAAGAGAATGATATTGCTGAAGCGCAACGTGAGCGGGGTTACATCGAGCGAACCATTGCAGAACAAAAGCAGCAGATGGATCAGATCAGGGAACAGAGTCAGCGATATGATGCAGGAATAATTGAATCACGCGGTTCGATTTCCGGTAAAGAACAGGAGATAAGGGATACTGAAACTACTCTCTCAAGGTTTTCACGTGATATTGAAGATCTCCAGGTAAAGCGTAATGAACTCGTCAGCCAGGTTGACGTGTTTGAAGGAAAGATTCGGGACCTTACCGGTAAACGTGAACGCATCATAATAAAAATTGAGAGCCTTGTCCAGAAAGGGGCAGAGTTGTCAGAAGAGATCGCTTCCCTGACTGAGGAAGCAGCCGGGGTTACTACTGACATGGCTCTTGAGGCAATAGAGGAGGAGATGGGGTCTGTCGCCCTTGAACTTGATCGAATCGGCGATGTGAATATGAGGGCGATTGAAGAGTACGATCAGGTTAATGCTATTGCCTCTGAACGAAAAGAGCGCCTGGAAGTGCTTGGTAAGGAACTTGAAGAGATTTCTGCCAGGATTGATTTTTTTTCACAGAAGAAACTTGAAGCATTTAATCAAGCTTTCTCTGAGATAGCCCGGAACTTCAGGGAGATTTTTGCCAGGCTTACTGTTGGAAGCGGGGAGCTGAAACTTGAAAATGAAGAAGATCCCTTTGCCGGAGGATTATCTTTTGCAGTTCAGCCGCGTGACAAAAAAGTCCATCATCTGGCTGCTCTTTCTGGTGGAGAGAAATCTCTCACAACACTTGCGTTCATCTTCTCGATCCAGAAGTATATTCCCGCCCCGTTTTACGCCTTTGATGAGGTCGATATGAACCTTGACGGAGCGAATGTTGAACGCATTGCAGATCTGATTAAAGAATTATCTGAAAATTCTCAGTTTATTAACATATCACTGCGCAAACCAATGATTGATTCAGCAGACAGGATTATCGGAGTGACAATACGGCCGGACAAATCAACCCTGGTTACGGGAGTTTCAGTAAATGATTGAAGACCCTGTTGAGATTCTGGTGCAGATGGCTGAAAGGGGAGAGATAGATCCCTGGCATGTAAATATTATCGAGGTTACTGATCGGTTTTTTACCGAGATGGAACGTCAGCGTACACTCGATCTGCGGGTATCAGGACGGACTCTCTTTTATGCTGCAACTCTTCTCAGGATCAAGTCAGATTATCTTGCCGTAGAGGAAGAAGAGCCCTTCATTGAGGATGAAGGGGAGATTGATGATGAGTTTAGTGGAGAGGGCGGGGTTTCACCAAGGGGATCAGGGAATCCGATATTATCACTTGAGCATGAGATTGTCCGCCGGCTTGATCGAAAGAGCATGCGCAAGCAGCCGATAACCCTGTATGATCTTATTACACTGCTCCGGAACGCTGAAAAAGAGGATCGTCGGCGCCAGCGAGATTCATGGGTTCGTGATGATGGCTGGTTTGCAGAAGATATTGTAGCTATTGCACATGAAGAAGGATACCATGAGAGTTATGATGAGGTTCTTCAGCAATGTTGTGGTTGTATCGAAGACCAGGAGATCGTAACCCTTCGTGATGTTGCAGGCAGATTAGGATGGCCTATTTCCCAGGTATATATTCCACTTCTATTTTTGATGCATGATGGCAAGGTTGGTCTTCGCCAGGAACAGTTCTTTGGCGAACTGTATATTGAGAAACATGCGGGTGACCCTGCGACATAAGTGTTTGTATACACTCATGAGCAGGGTTGCTAACTGCGCTTTTGTATTGTATCCTTGATGGTGTATTTGGTAATAATTCTACGAATCTTTTTCAATATCAAAAAATGGCTGCATATTTTTGATTTGGTTATTGTTCATCTGATGATTGAATAATTGTCTGTTCGCATGAAATATGGAGATAAAAACCAGTGCGCATGAGTAATGTTTATATGATCTCTAGGTCTACTATTGTATCCCACGCTCACATCGAACGTGGTGAACGGCTCAAACCGTTGAATATTCGGAGACGTTGCCTGCAAAGGTATATAAGCCTTCGAACACAACATAAGAGGCCGTTTAGATGGGAACCTGAAATGTGAACAGCGATGTTGCAACAGGTTCGACATAGGAAATACTGATGGTGTGGACATCTGTCCGCACCCGCCAAT
>QKDV01000191.1 GCA_003251955.1 Methanospirillum hungatei | reverse complement strand
GTCTGCAGATCTGCTTCTCCGAAGTTCCTGCATGTGAGCACCAACACCCAGAGCCAAACCGATATGATGACAGAGTGATCTGATGTATGTTCCAGAATCACATCTGACCCTGAGCAGTACAAGCCGTTCCTCTCGACTCAGGATTTCAAGTTCCAGGATCTCCCTTATCCGAAGAGCCCTCTTTACAGCACTTTTTCGTGGAGGACGCTGATAGATTTTGCCAGTGAACTCTGTTATGGTCTAACATTTCCCTGCAGTCGCATCAGGCAGATATACTCTTTCTCATCCAGATGAAGGATCGAAGTCAGGCGTACTGCCTTTCCGAGAAGCACCACAAGAACCCCGGATACCTGGGGATCCAGAGTTCCGGTGTGACCTACCTGGGAAACTCCTGTCATCTCCCTGACCCAGGCCGCTACCTGGTGACTGCTTGGACCTCTCGGTTTATCAACGAGGAGTATACCTCCACCATTTTGGAGAGGAATGACTGGTTTTCCGGTAATATTCTGATCAGATGTAATTTGCATGGTTATCAGGGATTCATTAGGAGAAACATGTTCAACTCATCAAGTGTCCCTTCAAGTGAACCATCCCCCACAACATCCGGGGGAAGACCTGCCTCTTCCATGACAGAGGCGGTAACATCGCCGATTGCAATAATTACTATGTCCTCTCTCCGCTTCCAAATTGCAGATTTAAACGAGAATGCACTTGTAAATAGCACCGCTTCTGCATTATCCAGATTAAGTTCCTCGTAGGTTGGTATCAGGGAGTAAATTGTAAACTCCAGATGAGTTCCGCCTGCTTCTGTTATTGCATTTAATAATCCAGGGTTTGGTGCATCGGATCGGGGGATACCGATGGTTTTTCCAGATATCCATTCGCCCAAATACGGAACAAAAGCCCGTGAGTAATATTCGGATAAAACTTCACAGGGAACACCTGATTCACGCAGTGCCTTGGCAGTTTGCGGACCTATGGCAATGACCCGGGGTAATGTGTACTGTCCTAGGAGGGGGCCAATTTTATGGGCCGGGAGGGCACTGGTAAAGAAGATGCAGTCAAATCGCTCTTCTCGTACCTGTTCTATGAAGAGTTCGATCTGGTCCTGATTGAACTCTCCTGTAAGTGGAGTAACCGAATAACAGTCATGACCGCGACGTGCGCATCTCTGTTGATCATCCAGTTCCTTCCCCCGAAGCCTGGTTATTGCGATCTTCATGCCTTCCCCTGATCCCAGGTCCGCAGACCTAATATGCGGTTATTTTAAGCTCTCTTCACACTTATAATGCATGAGATTCTCATGATTCTCCTATTATCAGGGCTTATGATCGGACTTGTGTGTGGTATCATCAGTGGTCTGATCCCGGGTATTCATTCAAATACCATGGCGGGAATTATGTTCGGTCTTTCTCCTGTATTAATGACGTTTATCGGCGCAGATGGTCTCGTTGCTGCTCTGATATCTATGCTTATCAGTCATTCATTTCTTGATCTGATCCCATCGACTTTTTTTGGGGTACCTGATTCTGGTACTGCCTTGTCAGTACTCCCCGCACATGCGCTGGCCCTTGAAGGAAAGGGGGAAGAAGCAGTCCGGCTTTCAGCTATTGGGTCTGTATATGGTGTTATTTTAGGAGTGCCAGTCTCACTTTTTGCATATATTGTCCTGACCCGGATTCAGCCATCCATAGACTGGCTTGTCGGTCCGATACTTGTTCTGATCATGGGTCTCATAATAGTTCAGGAAGAATCTGTGGTATGGGGTCTTCTCATCTTTGTCTCTTCTGGTTTGCTTGGGCTATTTGCGTTTAGATACCAGTATCTTATCTGGGGTCTAAATGGTGAGAGTACGGTTCTGATGCCTCTACTAACCGGGCTTTTTGGTCTGTCAGTATTACTTTCTTCATCCAATGCTCCGGTACCGCGGCAACGATTTACAGATCTTGGCCTCAATACCGTGAGTATTCTTCGTGCTTCTTTCTCCGGAACCATTGCGGGTTTGCTGGTCGGATGGCTACCTGGTCTTTCAACTGCATCTGCAACTGCTGTGATCAATGCAAGAATAAGATATGATACAAACCGGCGAACGTACCTGGTTGCTGCGGGAGCTGCAGCCTGTGCAAATGTGGTGGTTGGGATTGCTGCATTTTATGGAATTGAAAGGAGCAGAAATGGTGTTATGGTAATAATTTCATCATTGGATCCACTTCCGTTTCAGGTTCTTCTTCTAATTATGGTGCTAGCATCGGTTGCAGCTTATCTGACAACCCTTTATTTATCAACTTATGCGAAGTGGTTCTCCGGAGTAGATGGAAAAAAACTGAATACTCTGGTAGTATGTTTTGTAATCGGTCTGTGTGGGATAATATCAGGCCCCTTTGGATTATTCATCCTCGCCTGTGCCACTGGCATCGGCATCATTCCCGTGCTTTTGAACCTCTCGCGTGTAACATGTATGGGGGTTGTAACACTGCCTGTAATTTTATATTCACTTGGATTCTGGGGATTCTGATGGATTTAGGGCAATATGATTTTGATAAAAACCTTCAGAAGGATTCCCATTATTGGTATGAAGAATATAAGCCCAGTGAAAGGGGTGACTCTCCTGATCCGGTTGTAATATACTCAAAATTTAACGCCAATTTGAGTAAATTCTCCTTTCTGCCATCCTGGGAGGAGGCAGTCATCAAGGGGATCTGTAAAGATAAAAATGATTATTACTCCTTGCTTCGTGCGATATGTATTATCTGGTCACAAAAAAAGTTGCAGATTTATAACTCATCAGATGAGGTCAGGCTGATAAAAATGATGTTGATTCTTCGTGAGACTGACCAGATGATTGGTCGTCTGTCTGATCAGATAATCTTCTGGTACTCAATGGGGATGAATTGTTCCAATTCAGCGCATCGGTCAAAAAAGAGTGCTGATCTGATAAGGGAAATGGCATCTTGTGATGAAAGAGACGGCATTTCAATGCTCTGCTGTGATCTTGTACGAATGAAGGAGAGCAGAGCAAGACTGGTTCGTGATATCTCAATGAGGTCTGAGCGCCTTCTTCCAAATTGTAGTGTCATTGTGGGTCCCCTTGTTGCTGCAAGGCTGCTGGTTGAGGCAGGCAGTCTGAAGCGCTTATCACAAATGCCAGCATCAAAGATCCAGGTTCTGGGAGCACGCAATGCTCTCTTCTCCCATCTCTCATCCGGCTCTCCTCCTCCTAAACACGGCCTAATATTCGAGCATAAACGGATACATGCTGCATCCCGCAAGATACGAGGGAAGATTTCCCGGACTCTTTCGGGAAATCTTGCGATTGCATCCAGAATAGACCATTTTCGGGGGGTAAAAGATCCGATATTTTTGGAGAGAGCACAGTTACGAATTGAAAAGGCAGGGAAAAAGTCGTGATCTGGCAGAATGGTATATTGTATTCCAAAGGGAGATCAATCAAAGGCGATCGGATGGCAGGTTCCCTCCGGATCTGGCCTCCAGAGCGAAGTAAACTTGCTGCACTATATTATCTTGGATCTGGTCCTGAGATATGTGCATCAGATCAGATTCTGTATCTTGGTGCTGCATCTGGAACAACGGTCTCGTTTATCGCCGACTATGCAGGAGTTATATATGCAGTTGAGATAGCCCCTGAACCTCTTGTGATGTTACTGGAAGTCTGTAATATTAAGAAGAATATTATTCCAATCCCCGCCGATGCTGCTCTTCCTCTTACCTACGCTCCATTGGTCAGCAGGGTTGACCTTCTTTATCAGGATATTGCTCAGAAAGAACAGGTGAAAATAGTTCTGAAAAATCTTTTCTTCCTTAAACCTGGAGGTTCTCTGATACTTATGTTGAAGACGAGGAGTGTAGCTTCTCAGCAGGAGCCAGAGGAGATTTGTAGTAATGCAGTATCTGAATTATTGAATGCAGGTCTTGCTGAGATTAAAGTAACATGGCTCAACAAGTACCACCGTGATCATGCAGCAATTATCTGCAAAAAATTAGAGAAATAAGATATAGCCCGAAGCAGATTCGAACTGCTGTCACAAGGTCCAGAGCCTTGTATGATTGACCTCTACACTATCGGGCTTTGTGCCTCCATATTTCTGTCACTCGTTGTATATAATAGTGCTGTTGTTTATGGATCCCTTCCCCTGGTGAGTATCTCATAAATTGCGCTTAGGGAGTCAGATAAGCCCGGGTTATACCTCTCTCAATCTTGGTGTGTGGGCAGTCCCTTTGATCAGAAATATTATGACTCTAGTGGTTGTATGTTATTTTACCGAGTATTTTCGGCTTTTTTTCTTACATTCATACCAGAAAGGATATAATATGGAGTTCACAAATATCTAGTCATACTTCGATTATCTCGGAGTATGTGGCATGAAGTCTTGTAAACATCGTCTGGATCAGCGGTGTTTATCTGATTAGTGCTATTCGAACAATCGGATTGTTCGGAGGACATTAAATGAACGCACGAATCGCAGTAGTAATGATGGTGCTTGTCGCAATTGCATTCATTGCATTTCCGGCAACTGCAGCCCTCAACAAGGTAAGCCAGGGAGGCGACGTCTTCATTGGTGAAAAGAACCTTGATGTGAGCGCAGCAACCGGCGGCGCCAAGCAGATTGCATGGTGGCAGCCAGGCAGCAACTCAGACACTGAGCAGCCTGCTGACATCCAGTCAGTTACCGACTCTAAAACATTCTACGTTTCACCAGACGTCTTCGTCGGTGAGACTGGTATTTGGTACCAGTGGAATGGGACTATCAAGGGTTCCCCCGCCTTCAACGTGAAGGAGCCTTCCCTTAGTCTTAAGATCTGGGACGCAACCGCAGGTGAGGATATCACCGGCAAGGCAATCCCAGTCGGCAACTACGCTAACTTCGCAGTTGAGACCAACATGCAGAGTATTGCATCCCGTCCA
>QKDV01000307.1 GCA_003251955.1 Methanospirillum hungatei | reverse complement strand
AGTCCGGTCTTCTCAGTCTGCAGCAGGGTAAGACATCATTCATTATCGCTCACCGACTCTCAACAATTCGCCATTCTGACTGCATCCTTGTGATCAATCAGGGAGAAATCATCGAGCGGGGAACTCATGATGATCTGATGACAGCAAAGGGTTTCTATTACAACCTCTATATGAGCCAGTTCAGGGGAAAACTGAGCTCAATTACAGGGATAGCATAATCTGGTTCCCTGATTGTATTGGATAGAGAAACGAATTCCTCTTTTTGTTGGTCGATTCAGGATGGAGTAGTACAGAGTTTCTCATTCCTTCAGAGTCACCTCTTCGGCATGCAGAAAAAGGATCATGGGCAATATGTTGTGAGATACTTGTCCCCTAAAAATAAGCCCGGTGTTATTCGATGACCAATGATGATCGCTCTAAAGGAGAACTTGTCTCATATCTGATCCGTGATGAGATGGGGGACTGTATGCCCATAGATATCTGGTACGATGATAATGTCTGGGTTTTCAGACCATTTGGTAAGATAGATACGGGACATTCTGTCGATCTGGATGCTGCCCTCACTGAAGGTGTTGAGCAAGGGATGCGACTTATTGTCGTTGATATGACTGATGTACCATATATTGCGAGTTCTGGCCTTCGTGCCCTCCTGAAAGCAGCAAAGTCAGTAAAACCTCACAATGGCCTTATTACTATCTGTGGATTGAATGATGTCGTACATGAGGTCCTCCAGGTATCAGGACTCCTTCGCATCTTTCCAGTGTATCCTACAGCAGAAGAAGCAGTTGCTGCATTGCAGAATGCTGAAAGAAAATAAAAAAATTTGTAACCAGATCCTGTTTTTTTACAGGCCCTGGCTACCTGCTGTAACTACTTGAAATTTAAACGGTGGCTTCTTCAGCAACTGTGGTGTTTGCATCAGTCTCTGCAAGTGGGCTGACTTCGGTCAGGTTCATATCGATGTCAAGGGTGGTGTTGTTTGCATCGATAGTGAGGTTTGCAATGTCCTCGACGAGTTCGGTGGTGTTGTTTACTGCATCATCTGCAGTTGCGGTCTCTTCTTCTGCAAAACATCCGGGTGCGAGCACCAGTGCTGCAACCAGGAGGATAAGGAACTTAGTGATCCGATCCATAGCACATGGTTGGAGGTTCTTCCCTATGAAGCTAAGTGGTTTTCACTACCATACTTGCGGTGCCCGGTTGATTTTGACAGACTTGTCCAGATCAGATCTCCTGATCGCGGCTAAAAACACCCCATCTATGCAGTTTTAAAGTCCTACTCCTGTGACCAGCCGCGCTTTTCATCGGCATTATTCAGATAATTTAATATGGTGCATTGTCTTCAGATCATAGAAGTGTACTGCAGGTCAGATCGGTTAGTATCTATCTCTTTGTGATCAACAGCTCACCCTCAAATGTCTCTTGTTGAATTGGGTATCCTCGGGTTTGTGATTGGTCTCACCGGGGCTCTAGCGCCAGGTCCAACCCTGATTGCAACAATTCAGTCGGCAATCCGGGAGGGATGGAAGAGTGGTCCCAGGGTAACCTGTGGGCATATATTGGCGGAATTCCTGGTAGTGATTCTAATTGCAGCAGGAATACCCTTTCTTCCTGAAAACTCCTCAATCTTCATCGCAATTATCGGTGGTTTCGCCCTGATTGTCTTCGGAATTCTGACAATTCGATCAGCAAGAGGTGCCACCCTTTCTCAGGCATCCTCACCTGTCGGATCCCGTTCTCCTTTCTATGCTGGACTTCTCACCAGCATCTTAAATCCGTACTTTTGGATCTGGTGGTTTTCGGTCGGTAGTGCCCTTTTGCTCAGTTCTCTTGCAAGTGGTCTTGCAGGTCTGATTGCTTTCATCTTTGGTCACTGGTTATCAGATCTCAGTTGGTTTACTCTTGTCTCGGTAAGTATCCATAAAAGCCGGGTGCTTTTGGGTGACCGCGAATACATGTTTATCCTCTATGCATGCGGTGCACTACTAGTGTTCTTTGGTATCTGGTTTGTTGTTTCAGTATTTTTTAATCCGATTTAAAAGAAGGAATCACCTGGATTTCACTCCCGAAGCTTTGAAGAATGTGTAACAGAAAACGCCGTCTGGTTCACAAGTCCGGTATAACCCCTGTATTCCATGTTCAAACCGTTCTCGTGATATCAGTCCCGCTGCAACCGCATCCTTTTGGACACCTTCTATCATCGCTGTAAATGTCTTTCTGGTAAACCCGTCAACAAGTTCTGGTTTGCTGGCATCTACATACACCATGCGAGGAGAAACGCTTACATCAGAAAATCCGGCTTCTGCCAGAAGTGGGTAAAGTCTTCGTCCTATACATGCATCCCCACCAGTTCGGTGCTGTAGTTCGATCTGGGTTTGAACTGCATCGATGGAAGCCTGATTTGGAGGATAAAAATAAACTGATCCATGATCTCCCTCAATAACCATGATTGTTCCATTTCGTTTAAGAACACGTTTCAGTTCAATGAGGGCCTTCACCGGATTTGGGAGATGTTCAAGCACAAAACACACGAAGATGTGATCAAATGTCTCGTCATCGTACGGAAGATCACCGATATCTGCCTGCTCAAATGTGACCTGATCAATCTTGGAACATGGCTCATTCCTGAGTCGCTCTTCTGCTGCCTCAAGGGATATCTTTGAGATATCAATTGAATGAAATCTGCAATCCGGGTTCTGTGTGGTAATGATTACTGTCTGAGCACCGGTTCCACAGCCTGCTTCCAGAACCAGATTTCCTGGAGGAAACCGGGTATCATGGTGAAGGATCTGTGTAAGGGTATTTGCCTGGTCAGACAGGCGTATTGCTTCACGTTCAGAGTATCCGTGAACATATACAGACTGACTCATCTGCTACCCGTTGTCACACTGGATAGAGAAGGTTTCTTCTTTTATCCTATGATCACCCGATACCGGTTCTGAATAACTCCTTTCATCCCGTTTGGAAGTCTGTTGAAATCTTCTTCAAACCGTCCCCTGCTACGCTGAATGGAATTGTCTACCCCTGTTGGCCGCCCGTTTAATATGACAGTCTCAAGAAGTTTTTCTCCCAGGTTTCCTTGAGTTTCAACTACCACCTCATCATGATCCATCATGCCTGATGTGTCATAATGCCTGTAAATCTCCCGCTTTCCAGGTATTGTCACTTTTCCAGTACTGGTTTTTGATTTGGGTATGCCTTCATATTCTACCAGTTTATATGTCATGTCAAGGAAGGGAATATCTGATGAGGTCAGCAGTTTGGTCCCTACTCCGAATGAGTCAATTGGAACTCCTGCCTTGAGCCACCGATCGATGTCATATTCGTCAACTCCTCCGGTTGCAATAATGCGGATCTGATTCTGATCATGTTCATCGAGATACTGCCTGACTCCGGGTACGATGCTGGCGATGTCGCCGCTATCTATCCGGACTGCTGAAACCGGCAATCCCTCTGTAGCAAGCCGTGCAGCGGTGGCAACTCCGGTCATTGTATCGTAGGTATCTATGAGAAGAACCGGATCAATCGGGAATGATTTGATGTATGATCTGAAAGCTTCTTCTTCAGATGAAAAGACGAGTACATACGAATGGGCCATCGTCCCGGAGACCGGGATCCCGTATAACCTTCCCGCTTCAACATTTGATGTACCAAGAAAACCTGCAATATATGTAGCCCGGGCTGCATAAGTTCCTCCTTCTGGTCCGTGTGCCCTTCGGAGCCCAAAATCAACGAGCCCTCGTCCCTTGCTGACTGCAATCATCCGGGCAGCCTTCGAAGCTATGACTGTCTGGTGGTGGATCAGGTTCAGGGCTATCGTTTCAAGAATCTGAACTTCTGGCAGCGATCCCTCTATCCTGACAAGAGGTTCACTCTCAAAGACGATTCTCCCTTCGGGTACTGCAATGACATCTCCATTAAACCTGAATGTTGAGAGCCAGGTGAGAAACTCATCAGTAAATTTGTCAAGTGATCGCAGGTAGAAGATATCCTCATCGGAGAATGTAAACGAAGTAAGGTACTGGATCAAACTATCAAGGCCACAGCAGACAAAAAAATTTCTTTCAGCCGGCATTGTTCTGACCGAGATAGAGAATACGGCACGACCTGTCTTGCCATGCCGACGATAACTCTCGGCCATAGTCAGTTCATAGAGATCAGTGAGTAAAGCGGTTGACATTGTAAGAGTTCACTCCGGTATCCTATCTCATGACAGATCATCAGTCAGGATCAGGTTCAGATATTGGTGTAACGTCTGTTCTGATCAAAGATAGTGGTAACAGTTTTTCTCGCTCATCCTGATCCCTCTGGATCCCGGAATGAATCTGATGTCCATCCGGTTTATCTTTCAGATAGGCAATCAGGTACATATGACCTTTCTTGCCACCGGATTTCAGGAGGCTGATATTGATACAACCGGTACTCTGATCACCTGTCTGGATGCAATCAGATCACACCCTTTCTTCAGATCCGTAAAGGATGAGAGTTTTTGTCTTCTGGATATTCATCCCGGAGATCGTCTTCTTGAAGTAGGATGTGGTACTGGTGGGGATGCCTGGATCCTTGCAGGATTCACAGGTCCGGGTGGCATGGTGGCCGCAATAGATCCTGGTTTATCAATGCTTCGTGAGGCACAGAAAGGAGATCCTGTCTCTGTCCAATCACTACAACAGGGAATGTCCCCGGTTTTTTCACGGATGGACG
>QKDV01000316.1 GCA_003251955.1 Methanospirillum hungatei | reverse complement strand
AATAACAGGTGATATTGTCAGGTATGCCCGTGATCATGCTGATCAGGTCCTCTTTTCAGCAATGGATGCAACCAGAACTGACCTGCCTGAACTGATTGAAGTCTTCAAGGCAGCGGTTGATGCAGGTGCAACAGCGATAAATGTGCCTGATACGGTCGGGGTTGCAACTCCTACCACTATGAAGGCCCTCGTATCGGCTTTGAGGAGTGAGATATCCTGCACAATCGATGTTCACTGCCATAACGACTTCGGGATGGCTACTGCAAATACCATTTCAGCTGTGGAAGCAGGAGCCGACCAGGTTCAGGTGACTGTGAACGGTATTGGTGAAAGGGCAGGAAATGCAGATCTGGCATGCACCACTATGATCATTGAATCCATCTTTGGCTACACCACAGGGATCGATACTACCCGGCTGGTGGAGACATCGAAGATGATCTCAAGGTACTCAGGTTTGATGGTGCCTCCAAACTGGCCGGTAACCGGTGATTATGCCTTTTCCCACGAGAGTGGTATTCACGCTCAGGGGGTGCTGGAACATGCCAGCACATTTGAGCCAGGTATCATGACTCCTGAAATGGTCGGTCACCGACGACGGTTAAAACTCGGAAAGCATGTCGGTAGGCATGCAGTTAGGGAGATGCTGAACCAGGTGCATATCACTCCTGATGAGGAGCAGATTGATGCCATCATTGCGAGGGTTAAGCAGATCGCCTCAAAAGGCAAGAAGATCACTGAACAGGATCTCTATGAGATCGCAGGGACTGTGGCGGGATCAGGAGCATCCGGGCGTTTTATTGACTTAATCGATATCGCCATCATGACCGGGAATCATATGATCCCTACAGCTACTGTCAGGGCCATGGTTAATGGTTCAGAGAAGGTATGCTGCTGCACCGGTAATGGGCCTGTTGATGCTGCAGTCCGGGCACTGATCGGGACTGTCCCACGGCATGCAGAACTGAAGGAGTTCAATGTCTCGGCAATCTCTGAAGGAAGTGATGCGATTGCACACGTGGCACTGGTAATTCAGGATGATAAGGGGCAACTGTTTGATGCAGCCGCATCAGGAGATGATATCGTGCTGGCATCGGCAGAGGCAATGGCAAATGCATTAAATATGGTGTATCGCAATGGAACAGACAATAGTTGAGAAGATCTTCTCCCGCCGGTGCAAAAAGGATATTTTTGCAGGTGATGTGGTGATGGCACCAGTAGATGGTGCAATGATGCATGACATCACCGGTCCATTGGCGATTGAGAAGTTCTACGAGATGGGTGGTACAAAGGTTTTTGACCCGAAAAAGGTTATCATGCTCTTTGATCACCAAACTCCCGCAGATTCTCTGAATGCTGCAGAAAATCAGAAGATGATGCGTGCCTTCGGAAAGGAACAGGGAATCCTGAATTATGATATAAAGGAGGGGGTCTGCCACCAGATCACTCTTGAAAAGGGACGTGTCTGTCCTGGTGACATTGTCATTGGTGGTGACTCGCATACCTGTACCTATGGTGCAGTTGGTGCGTTCGCTACCGGGGTAGGATCAACCGATCTCGGCTTTGCCCTCAGGTACGGATGTCTGTATTTCCGTATTCCTGAAAGTATCAAGGCTCATGTCACCGGTAAGTTTGCAAAACGGGTCGGTGCCAAGGATCTGATCCTGAATATCATCAAGGACATCACCGTGGATGGAGCGACGTATAAGGCAGTCGAGTTTACCGGTGAGACTGTATCTTCTATGTCGATGGCAGGGAGGATGACTTGTTGCAACATGGCAATTGAGATGGGTGGAAAGGCCGGTATTGTCCCGCCTGACCAGATCACAGCCGAATATCTGAAAGATCGTGTTTCCTGTCCTCCGATTGATCTGGCAAGTGATAATGGTGCCTCATACATCTCCCAAAGAGAATACGATGTTGGTGATCTGGTTCCCCAGGTTGCAGTTCCTCATAATGTCGACCAGGTTGTGGATGTTGACAAGGTCGCCGGAACACCTGTCGACCAGGTTTTCATCGGTTCCTGTACTAATGGAAGATTTGAGGATATGCAGGAGGCAGCAGAGGTGCTGGGCGACCGTTCATTCTCTGATAATGTCCGGGTTCTGGTTATTCCTGCGTCCAAACCTGAATATCTAAAGACCCTGCGTGCCGGCATCATTGAGCAGTTTGTTGAGGCAGGAGCACTTGTCGAGGCACCCTGTTGCGGACCGTGTATGGGAGGTTCATTTGGTCTGATTGCATCAGGTGAGGTCTCGTTTTCAACTTCAAACCGGAATTTCAAGGGAAGACAGGGTTCGACTGATGGGAAAGTCTACCTTGGATCTGCTGCCACAGCTGCTGCCACGGCAATAACCGGGGCGATCACCGATCCCCGGGAGGTGCGGTGATGAAAGTCTGGAAATTTGGTGATAACATCGATACAGATGCAATCATTCCCGGGCGATTCCTCACCATCAATGATCCTAAGGGTCTGGCTGAACATGTATTCGAAGGATTCAGGGATGGTTTTGCAGAAGGTGTAAAGGAAGGGGATATGATCATTGCAGGGCGCAACTTTGGGTGTGGTTCGTCACGTGAACATGCTCCCCTGGCCTTAACCGGTTCCGGTGTCCGTGTTGTTATTGCTGAATCATTTGCACGTATATTCTACCGCAATAGTGTCAATGTTGGTCTCCTCCCGGTGATCTGTCCACGTGCCGCTGAGATCACTGAACAGGATCAGATCACCGGCCACTTTGCAGAGGGATATATCGATGTTTCTGGGAAACGATTTGACATCGAAGCGGTTCCGGCATTTTTGCAGCAGATTATTGATGCAGGTGGATTGGTTGAATACGCAAAGCAGATTAAGGGTGAAGACCTGTGCATGAAGTAGCGGTAATCGGAGGGGACGGGATCGGCCCCGAGATCATAGCATCAGGCCGTAAAGTGCTTGATGCAGCAGGAGAGAAATTTGGGTTTGAGATCGGCTGGACCGATTTTGACATCGGTGCGGAGCGGTACCTGAAAACCGGAGAACTTGTAAGCGAATCCGAAATTGATGCTCTCTCTTCATATCCGGCGATATACTTCGGGGCAATCGGAGATGATCGAGTTACGCCGGGAATTCTCGAGAAAGGCATTCTGCTCACACTCAGGTTTGCCTTTGACCAGTATGTGAACCTGAGACCGGTGAAGATGCTTGCAGGGGTTGATACTCCTCTGGCTGGTAAAGGTCCTCAGGATATTGATTTCCTTGTAGTCAGGGAGAATACCGAGGATTTCTATGTCGGCATCGGCTCCAGGTTTTCCGGAAAGGAGAAGAAACAGCTGGAAGTTGTGAGAAATCTTTACTCAGTCAAGTTTGGGCTTGATGTCGAGAGTGATGCAGAGGAGATTGCATACCAGATAGGGGTTCTGACAAGGGAAGGCTCAAGACGTGTTATTGAGTATGCCTTTGATGCCTCCCGTAAGCGCAGGAAAAAGGTTACTTCGGTTGATAAGGCAAATGTGCTGTCTGATGTATATGGCCTCTGGAGGGACGTGTTCCGGGATGTTGCAGCAAAGAACCCTGATATCTCCACCGAGTTCAACTATGTGGATGCCATAACCATGTGGTTTGTCAAGAATCCTGAATGGTTCGATGTAGTGGTTACTCCTAACATGTTCGGTGACATCATCACCGATCTGGGTGCCATGATCCAGGGTGGGCTTGGGCTTGCTCCCGGAGGAAATATCAACCCGACCGGAACATCCATGTTTGAACCGATTCATGGTTCAGCACCGAAATACAAAGGTCAGAATGTTGCAAACCCTCTTGCAACCATCTGGGCAGGAGCATTGCTGCTCGATCACCTCGGGGAAACAGAAGCCGGTGCTGCAGTTGTAAAAGGAATTGAAGCATCCATCAGTGAAGGGATTGTAACCCGTGATATGGGTGGATCTGCTACAACAAGCGGTGTAGGCGACTGGATGGCAGATTGGATTTCAAAATCTGCATAATCCTCTTTTTTTAATAATCCATTGATCAGAAACACTGATTGATTATCAGAATTTTGATAAAAGAACGCTAAGGGGGAGATTTGAACTCCCGAGGGAATACTCCCACAAGATTTCCAATCTTGCGCCTTCCCAGACTAGACTACCTCAGCTAAAGAATTGCCTTACACTGTTAGCTCTTGTAGATTTAAGCCTTGTTGGTTTCATCAGTGATATGATGACCCTTCCAGATTGCCGGGTATGCATCAACATCTGGGAAAATGATTCGGGGAGCAATAGCAAGCCCTTTTTCTCCAGGTATGATCCTTGATGAACTCATGAGCGCCTCGCCGACTCCGATCAAATCACCAGATTCGGTAAAGATTGTTACTAAATCATCCATCTGAAAAGAATCAGTTTTTACAACTCCCCTCAATGAGAGGCGCGCTCCGTGGCAGATTGCACCCGCTGCTGAAGTCTTGATCGTCACGGTTGGAAGGTGTTTGATCGAGATCTCCATCGGGAGAATCATGGATGATAACAGTTCTGTATTCCCTGCTTCTACTGCATCACGAACATCGTGGAGAGTGTGAATCTGTGCTTCAGCAAAGTCTGCAGATCTGCTTCTCCGAAGTTCCTGCATGTGAGCACCAACACCCAGAGCCAAACCGATATGATGACAGAGTGATCTGATGTATGTTCCAGAATCACATCTGACCCTGAGCAGTACAAGCCGTTCCTCTCGACTCAGGAT
>QKDV01000186.1 GCA_003251955.1 Methanospirillum hungatei | reverse complement strand
GGTAGTAAAAAGGTGGGCTCGATCATGAGCAGTCCGGTGATCACCATAACGCCTGAAGAGGATATTGAGGCTGCTGCAGCTCTTATGCTCAAAAAGAAGATCGACCGACTTGCGGTAGTGAGTGGTGACGAACTAAAAGGTATCATCACAAGGGAAGATATCGTCTGGGCAATATCAGGTGGAAAAGGAGCAGGATCTCATGAGTGAGATGCAGTCTATCTGTGCAGTCGAAGGAGTTTATGCAGCCGGTATAAAGGAAGGGAAGTATGGTCTTGCCCTCATCAGGGCAGAAGGGACTGCTGCAGCAGCCTTCACAAAAAATATTGCACGGGCAGCTCCGGTAATCCTGATGCAGGACCGGATAAAGCGGGGAAAGCTTGCAGCCACGATCACCAACAGTGGATGTGCCAATGCCCTGACTGGTCAGCGGGGTATCAACGATGCCGAGGAGATGGCAGCCGTCACCGCAGAAGAACTCTCACTTGATCCTCTTGAGGTAGGAGTTGCAAGTACCGGAGTTATCAGCCGGTATCTCAACCTTCCCCTCATCAGAGACCAGTGCCACCAGATTGCACCTCATCTTGCACACAGCCCATCTGCAGAAATCAGCGCTGCAAAGGCGATAATGACCACCGACCTTGTGGAGAAACATGCTCTGGTAACCCGTGAGGGATTTACCATCGGTGGCATCTGCAAGGGTTCGGGAATGATAGCCCCAAATATGGGAACCATGCTTGGATACGTCTACACGGATGCAGAGATTAGTGCACCTGATCTTCAGTCAGCCCTGAAGACTGCGGTTAGGCGGAGTTTCAACCGGGTGGTCGTGGACGGTGATACAAGCACCAATGATGTTGTATTCTGTACTGCAACCGGAGCTGCCGGAAAGGTGCCGCTGAATGAGTTTACATCAGCACTTGAAGAGTGCTGTATCAGTCTTGGGAGGCAGATCGCCCGCGACGGTGAAGGAGCTACAAAACTGATCGAGGTTATCGTGAGAGGTGCCCGCAGCGAGGATGAGGCAGATCTCGTTGCCAGGACAGTGGTAGGATCTCCTCTGGTTAAGACCGCGATCTATGGTGAGGACCCAAATTGGGGCCGGATTGTCGCAGCAGCAGGACGTTCTGGTGCAGAGTTCGATCCTGAAAAGGTCTCCTGCTGGATAGCAGGTTCAGAACGCAGGGCTGCAGTATGTGAGAGAGGAGTACTGAGTGAAGATTTGAGCATCGCTAAAGCAGCACTCGGTGGTCGCGAGGTACAGATAGAACTCGATCTTTCTGCAGGAAATGGAAAGGCAGTTGCATGGGGATGCGACCTGACAGAGAAGTATGTCGAGATCAACGGGAAGTACACAACATGAAACGTGAAGACGTCCTCATGGAGGCCCTGCCCTATATCCGTAAGTTCCATGGCAAAACTATGGTGATCAAGCTTGGAGGCCACGCTATGGTCGAAGGAGAGATCCTTGATACTGTGGTCAGTGATGTTGTCCTGCTCCAGCTCGTGGGGATTAAGGTTGTCCTTGTTCACGGTGGGGGCCCAGAGATCACCGAGAAGATGAAAGCCCTCGGAAAAGAGCCAAAGTTTGTCGGTGGTCTCAGGATCACTGACGATGAGACTTTGGAAGTCGCACAGATGGTTCTCGTCGGCAAGATCAACACCAACATTGTATCCCTGATCTCAAAGGCAGGCGGGAAGGCTATAGGGATCTCAGGTAACGATGCCAACCTGATTATTGCCCGTAAGATGGAACGGCAGCGTGTCAAGGTGAACAACAAGGAAGAGGAGGTTGATCTTGGGCATGTTGGAGAGATCGAGAGGATAAATCCTGACATCCTCAATACTCTCCTTGACAGTGGCTACATCCCGGTTATCGCCCCTCTTGCAATCGATCGGGCAGGCAACGATCTCAATATCAATGCAGATACAGCTGCCGGGGAGATTGCAATTGCACTCAAGGCCTTCAAGTTCATCAGCATGACCGATGTTGACGGGATCATGGATAAGGAACGAATTAAAGTCTTCCGCCAGGTCACCAAGTCAGAAGCTGAGTTACTGATATCAACGGGTGTTGTATCAGAAGGTATGATCCCAAAGGTCCAGGCCGTCCTTCATGCGATACAGGATGGTGTGCCGTACTCCCATATCATCAACGGGAATATCAGCCATAATCTCATTTTAGAACTCTTCACATCTGAGGGGGTCGGAACGATGGTCACTATGAAGGAGGTTGGCCTCTGATGGGTGGAATGCAGCCTTGTCAGCACTGGAGTATGTTCACCTCTGTGCTGGCCGGTCTGCTCATCGTGTTGATACTCGGTACCGGTTCTGTATCCGCTGGTGTTTTTCTCAAAAATGGTAGCGATGTTTCTGGTGATCACCCTGCAGAAACAATCCTTTCTGATCCGAATACCACTCCCGGTGACTATTCCGCAGTCTTTTTTTATAACACTCATTGCGGAGCCTGTCACCTTGCGATGACTTATCTCAATGAGTACAATGCTGCTCACCCGGGGATTGAGATAAACTCTTATGATCTCTTCAACAGCAGTGAGGGTAAGGCCATATTCGAACAATATAAAGCAGAATATCACCGCCAGTATGTCTCGGTCCCGTCTGTTTTCATAGGAAACGCCGGACTGGAGGGAGAGTCTGCAATCAGGGAGAACTTTGACGAGCTGGTCACCTGGTACGAACAGAATAAAAAAACCGATGCATCCGGACAGAATTCGACTTCTGTTCCAACAAAGAGAGGAACCTGGAATGTTATTAGTATCCCTCTGGTCCTGATCGCAGGGCTTGTTGACGGTATAAATCCCTGTGCCTCTGCGGTGCTTGTGTTCCTGCTCATCATGCTGATGACCATCAGACAGAAACAGCGGATACTTCTTACAGGGCTTGTGTTCACCAGTGCGGTCTACTTAATTTATTTCGTATCTGGAACCGGGATCTATAACCTTGCTGACTTCACCGGTATTCTCAGGGGCTACTCACTCATAGCCGGAATAATTGCAGTCGGAGCAGGGCTTCTTTGGATCAGGGATGGAATAATTTCAACCAGGGTAACCGAATCACCAGATTCCGGGTCTGCAGAAGGGAGCATCTCAAGGCAACTTAGGACAATGGTCATCCCTGTCGCTTTTGTCCTTGGATTTCTTACCGGTGTCCTCGAGCTCTCATGCACCGGGGGAATTTACTTGGCAATCCAGGATATGATCTCATTTAAAGTGAATATCATCCAGGGCCTCGTGTACCTGTTCCTGTATAATCTCTTCTTTATTGTGCCGCTTCTCATCATCACTCTGCTAGTTTACATCTGGATTCCTGGAGAAGAGGCTGAAGAAGTAAAAGAGATGAACCAGGGCCGGTTGAAGTTGTTTACCGGAATGCTCCTTCTGGTCTTTGCCTTTCTCGTCCTTTCCGGTGCGTTCTGAATCAATGGATCGTCACTGGTTTCCCCTTTTCTTGTCCTGAAGATCCTCACTCATTCTGATCAGTGTTGTGAAGATATTCCTGATGGGGCCGGGATCAATCCCTGACTGTTCAGCCTGCCTCTCAACATGACTGAGAACAACTTCCACGCGTTCGGGATCACGGGTGGGTGAACCGGTAGTCTCCTTTTCTTCAGCAATCTTAATGGCAATATCCATTCGCGCTCTGATCAGCCTTATGATCTCGAGATCAACCGACTCAATATCGGCCCTGAGTTCATCCAGTGTCATATCCTGAGTACAAATATCTGCCTCGCAGAAATTAGAGCCTCGTATCATCTCAGCATTGGTGCCCGGACGTGAGGCACTGTCCTTGATTTTTTAACGACAGATGCTGAACCTGATATTCATGCATATCTGGGAACAAATTCCGCAGAGGGAGCGACGCGATCTTCTTGTCGCCTGGCTTGCACTTTCTGCAGCGTTCACCGTTGCTATGATCAGTACGAGTAGGCTTGTGCCAACCCTGATCCTTGAAATGTTCCTAATCTCGATGCTAACTGCAGGTGTGGCATTTATCATCCACGAGATGGCCCACAAGTTTACTGCAATGCGGTACGGATACTGGGCAGAATTTCAGATGAACCCCACGATGCTTGTCGTGGCAGTCGCAGTAGCTGCACTAGCAAAGGTGGTCTTTGCCGCACCAGGGGCAACCATGATCTATGGATCCCACATCTCCGAAGAAGAGAATGGTAAAATATCACTGGCCGGCCCGCTTAGCAACCTGCTACTTCTCATTCCCTTTATAGCCCTGTTGATTGCCGGGCTCAATATTGGCATATTTGAACTTGCACTTGTTGGTATCATGGGAATCAGGATCAATGCAATGATTGCAGCGTTCAACCTTCTACCTCTCGGTCCTCTAGATGGAGCAAAAATTCTTCCCTGGAATACTCCGGTCTATATCGCAATGGTACTCATCGCGTTTGGGATTCTCTTTTCAGCCCTGAATTATAATCTTGCAGGGCCTTTTTTCTAACCTCTTGTTTTTATGGGCTACTTTAGATTGATCTTTCACAAAACATGTGCTCTGGTTTTTTATCCTGAACTTCCCATGCATCTGATATGAAAGTGGTTGCATTCTCAGGGAGTCCCAGAAAAGATGGAAATGGTGAGCGGATGATCAGAACTGTCTTTTCTGTCCTTGAGGAGGAAGGGATAAAGACAGAATTAATCCGGATTGGAGGCAGCCATCTCAAGGGATGCAATGCCTGTAACAAATGTTATGAGAATCAGGATGAAGAATGTGTAATCACCTCTGACTGCCTG
>QKDV01000033.1 GCA_003251955.1 Methanospirillum hungatei | reverse complement strand
GGCACCATCTGATTTTTTTATTTTTAAGCCAGGAGTTTTGCGCGAGATGATGACGGTGATCTTGATTTTGAGTACGCAAAGAAATTATCTTTTTTTGTAGATATCAGGTACATTTTTTTTATTTGGGGATATTTTTTAATTAAAACCAAAAAATGAAGATATTAAAATCTGAAGGAGATACTTCCCCTAAGTGGTCTCAAAGGGGATTATAACATTAGAATTGAACATCTGGGACTAAAGACAAGATATATTTCAAAGTTAAATAAAAAGTTTTATATATTGGACAGAAAAATCATTTAATTGTCAGGGAAACTTCTGTGGACATATCAGGCATGAGATATCCGGGGGGTTTTGAACACATATAGGCAGGTGTTATTTCTCCTGCCTTTCCACATTCCCTGATATATGAGAGAGATGCTTTTTTCATTGCACCTAGATCACAAAGGTTGAAACCTTCACACGGTAAACTCAATCACTATAAGATGGCTGTCGATATTCTTGAGTTTGATCTTGGGGGAGAATCATATGCCATGGATATTCAGATTGCTCGTGAGATCGTTGAGATGCTCCCCATCACCCCAATACCACGAGCTCCCGGCCATGTCACCGGACTTCTGAATCTGCGTGGTGAGATCACAACAATAATTAATATTCATCATCTCCTCGGAATACAACCTGCAAAACAACGGGAAGAGCAGAATATCATGGTGTTAATCCCGGATGCATTTGAGAATACAAGTGTCGGGATGATCGTTGACGAGGTCCACAGTGTTCTAACTGTTGACGAGAAGGATATCGATACCAATGTCAAAGGCGTGAATGCAGAACTCGCAGACTTTGTTCATGGGATCATCAAACTCTCCCAGGATGATGGAACCAAAACAGAGGCTGAAGAAACTGATGTGGAGAGCAAGAAACGCCTGATTATCTGGATTGATGTAAGGAAAATTCTTATCGAGACGATTGAGAATTCTGGGACACGTCAGGAATAATATTTTTTTCCTTATTTTTTTGCGAAAAAAGAGTTTACTGGTTTTCTGGATCTTGGGTTTTTTAGGTTAAATGGTGTATGGGGGAATTACATCCCCATGCCGCCCATTCCACCCATACCGCCCATTCCACCCATCTCATCCATGCCGCCTGGTGGCATGGCTGGGGCTGCTGACTTTGCAGAGGCGATGATGTCGTCAATTCTCAGGATCATAATTGCTGCTTCTGCAGCACTGGCGATTGCCTGGGTCTTGACACGTAATGGCTCGACAACACCTTCCTTCTGCATGTCTGAGGGCTTTGCATCGAAGACATTGAGTCCCACAGTCTTCTGACCCTTCTCATGTGCTGCACGAAGTTCGACCAGCATATCGATAGGATCAAGACCTGCGTTCTCTGCAAGAGTCCGTGGGATGATCTCAAGTGCTGATGCAAATGCCTCAATTGCGAGCTGTGCACGGCCACCGACGGTTGCTGCGTACTCACGGAGACGGAGTGAGAGTTCGGTTTCAGGTGCTCCTCCACCGGCTACACACTTCTTGTCCTCGAGAACAACACCGACTACACGGATTGCATCCTCGAATGCACGCTCAAGTTCTGCAACGACGTGCTCCGTTCCACCGCGGATGATGATAGAGACTGCCTTGGGGTTCTTACACTCCTCGACAAAGATCATCTCCTCACCTGAGATCTTGCGCTCTTCAACAATTCCGGCGAATCCGAGTTCGGAGTCTGCGATTGCATCGATACTGGAGACAATTGCTGCTCCGGTTGCACGTGCAAGTTTCTCCATGTCACTCTTCTTAACACGACGGACTGCGAGGATATTTGCCTTTGAAAGGTAGTGCTGTGCAATATCGTCGATACCCTTCTGGCAGAAGACGACCTTTGCACCGCTCTTGATCACCTTGTCGGTGATACCCTTGATCATCCGCTCTTCCTCATCGAGGAATGCCTGGAGCTGGTCAGGGCTGGTGATATTGATCTCGGCATCGACCTCGGTCTTCTTGAACTCGATTGCTGCGTTCAGGAGCATGACCTTTGCCTTGGTAACGCTGCTTGGCATACCAGGGTGGACACGTTCCTTGTCAATGACCATACCGAGAACAATCTCGGAGTCCTCAATTGAACCGCCGACTTTCTTCTCGATCTTGATATTTTCAGTGTCTACAGTTCCATCGGTCTCAGCGACCATAGTGACTGCCTTGACAACAAGGTCACAAAGGCTATCCTTTGAAGCCTCTGCACCCTTTCCGGTCATTGCGGTTTCGGCAATCTTCTTGAGGATCTTTGCATCCTTTGCCTTGACGTCAAGAGCAAAGCCCTTCAGAAGTTCCTGTGCCTTCTCTGCTGCCATCCGGTATCCCTGGGCAACAACGGTTGGGTGAACGTCCTGCTCAAGAAGTTCTTCAGAGCGCTTGAGCAGTTCTCCGGCAATTACAACTGCAGTGGTAGTTCCGTCACCGACCTCGTCATCCTGGGTCTTGGCAACTTCGACCATCATTTTTGCAGCCGGGTGCTCGATGTCCATCTCTTTGAGGATTGTGACACCATCATTGGTGATAACGACATCACCGATGGTGTCTACGAGCATCTTGTCCATACCCTTTGGTCCAAGGGTTGTCCGGACTGCGTTGGCAACCGCCTTTGCGGCGGCGATGTTCATTCCCTGGGCATCGCGCCCACGGGTGCGTGAACTGCCTTCTTTAAGAATAAGAATTGGTTGTCCTCCAAGCTGTGTAGACATACAGAATCACCACGTGTAGGATAAGGTTGTTTAGTGGTTCTATATAAAAATTTCAGTTTAGAATGAGATTGAGGAGATCATCCGCCTCTTCCATTGAGAGAAGGTCCTCCTCGCCAAGCATCAGGGTCTTGCCAATTCTGCGCTTGCGCTGGTCATCGGTCATGATGCACATGGCATGGGATCGTGTCACCTGTGAGATATTACCGATAATTCCCGCTCTTTTTGATAATTTCTGGGATCTGCCATACCCGGTAAGGATGGTATGGTCCTCGTACCTGATAAGGGCCTGGAAGGGCGCACGGCTCATCATCTGCAGGTGCATCCCCATCTCCTCAATAAACGGCTGGATCGGGATGTCTTCTTCTGGGAGAGAGAAATCATGAGGAATTTGTGGCGAATAACTGAGGAGATCAATAGGCTCGACAACCCCATTGTCAAAGGTCTCCTCAATCCTAATAGCGATATCAATGGTCGTACCCATTCCGGCTTCGTACTTTGCCACAGTACGACGGGAAACACCGAGGATCTGACCTAGATCACCAAGTGAGAGATTGTTCACCTCTCGCAGTTCACGCAGTTTTTCGCCGCTAATATTAACGTACAGACCACCAGGTGAAGCGTAAATGAGAGGAGGCGATCCATCTACAAAATAATCGTGAAGCGTGGCATAGTTTATCGCAGATATGCCATACCTGACATATACTGCACCCCGCTCCAGTTCAGCATCACGTGCACGCTCTCCAACAACAAGAGGGGTACCCCCTAGATTCCGTGAGATCTGATCGAGATCACGGGCGTTATCTTCACTGATACTATCAATATGTGATATTACTTTCAGGACTACTATCTGACTCCCGTTGTTGGCGATAAGATCAAAACTCTTCGGACGCATTGCAAAGAGTTCTGATACATCATAGCCAGCCATCATCATCACGCTGATAACATTCTGGAGCAGACGATCCTGTGACATCAGTATACTATGGCCTCCATTCATAGGGAGTGGAGAACTTCACTAGGGCAATTTTTTGCTCCTGAAAGTTCTCAATTCGATATAATTCCTTATCATCCGATAAGATAAATACCTACTTTTTGCGAGCAGGCTAAAATTTCCCGATTTATAGAGTAGACAAATGACCCGTATGAAGAGGGGATATCGCACCGGCGGAGCCGAAGTTCATTTATATGAGAAACCAATTATTGCTTTCAATTACTTAGAAGATAGAAGATGTGTGCTGTACCGAATGTCTGCGCCGATAAAAAACCTGCCTTGATATTGAACAAGGCTGCCTCTATACTAACAAGTTATGGGGATTTTATCTTCATTTTTGCTCTTTTTATCTATATTGTCACATTCTCATGGTTCTCTATCGAAAGACTAAACTCATTCCAGATGACGGGTACTGATCTGGCGATATTTACCCATTCTATATGGACAACACTAAATGAAGGAAAAATTCTCTTTAACACTATTGAATTTCTATCACATGGAGGAGTAACTTCCCACTTTGGAGTTCATGTTTCACCAATCCTTTTTTTATTAATACCGGGTTTTGTAATATATCAGGGGCCAGAATCACTCCTTGTAACTCAAAGTATTCTTCTGGGAATTGGAGCTATTCCGGTATACCTCATTGGAAAAAAACTCATTGGAAACCCGGGAGGACTGGTGATCGCCAATTCTTATTTATTGTATCCACCACTCCATAGCGTAAACTTTTCAAACTTTCATGAGGTTGCATTTCGTCCATTCTTGTTAGGATTTTTTTTATACGGATGCATTGTCAGAAATAACTATATAGCATTTTTATCAGGGATCCTCTGTCTGTGTGTAAAAGAGGATGTCTCCCTGATTATTATCGCAGCCTGTCTAGTTATGCTATGGAAAAACAGGGATAAAACCCGTACTGAGTATATTACATTATTATCGCTCTTGATCATCTCGATCATCTGGTTAATTCTTGCCTTTACAACAATTATGCCAGCATTTACACCAGAAAATGAGATTATCTCAACGACATTTCTAAATCAGTATTATAC
>QKDV01000107.1 GCA_003251955.1 Methanospirillum hungatei | reverse complement strand
TACTGCCTGATTATATCTTGGAAGATTATGGTTGATGTGAGCATCATCTGCGGTTCTGCCTCTGATGAAGAGGTAGCAGAGAAAGCCTGGACGGTCCTGAAAGAAAAGGGGATCTCGTATGATTACCAGGTCATATCAGCACACAGGAACCCGGACAGACTTGATGAGTACGTTGCAGGATCAGACGCAAAAGTGTTCATATGTATCGCCGGACTATCTGCAGCACTTCCCGGGGTCGTTGCCTCAAAGACTGAAGTGCCTGTCATTGGAGTTCCAGTATCTGGTAAACTAATGGGAGGGCTTGATGCCCTCCTCTCTATCGTGCAGATGCCAAAGGGGGTGCCGGTCGCATGTGTGGGAGTTGATAACGGACAGAATGCCGCACATCTCGCAATCAGAATCCTGAATCTTTGCAGATAATGTATTCAATATAGAATACCCAAACAACAGACCATTCAGGGCGGATCTGAAAAGCAGGAATCTTCATATCCAAAAAGGGAGAGGTCATATCAGAGTTATGTGCCTGCGGACTGTCACCCTTTATGGCGAATCATCTGAGGAGATTCTTTCCGGGATCTCAGGTTCAGTCCTCAGCAATCCCACACTCGGCATTCTATTCTCCTCGGTCTTTTTAGATATTCCAGATCTTACATCTCGTCTTTCGACGCTCCCTTTTCCGGTCATCGGATGCTCTACCGCGGGTGAAATCCTCCCGGGTAAGGGAGAATCTCCAATATCAGAATTTTCTGCTGTTGGATGCCTTCTCGATCCTGATCCAGCTGTATTCAGGACACATCTCTTTAAACGTGGTGATCTTACCTCGTACGACCTTGGAAGATCTATAGGAAAGTATGGAAGCGATCAGTTCAAAAGTCCGGTATTTTTCATACTCATCGGTAGTATGACACTGAATGGGGAGGAAATTATCAGAGGAATCAATGAATCCGTGATAGGAACTTCAATGATATTTGGAGGAAGGGCAGGTGATGATGGCAGGTATGAGGAGATATTCACATTCATTAATGGTAATTACTCTTCAGACGGGGTGTCAGCCCTAATTCTTGATCAGACTGCATTTGAGATACACGGACTGGTAACAAGTGGGTGGCATGGAGTCGGGATGGAGAAGATTGTCACCCATTCAGATGGAAATATTGTATACTCCATTGACAACCAGCCGGCAATGGATTTTTATCTGCAGTATCTGAATGTCAGCGAAGAGGATGTCCCACGACTCACAGCATCGTTTCCCCTGATCGTTAATAGAAAAAAAGGCTATGAGTGCATCAGAGCGCCGGTTGGTGTAGAACCATCAACCCATGCACTAATCTTTGGCGGGAGTGTTCCCCAGGGTTCTGTTGTAAGACTTGCATCATCTCCCGGGAGGGAGACAATTAAGAATAGTATCAATGATATATCACAGTTTTATAAAGAGATCCAGAGTGCTCATCTGCTCCTCCTCTTCTCCTGTATGGCTAGACACGTCGCTACCGGTTCACTTGTAGCAGATGAAATAAATGCAGCATACCAGGCAGGTACGGCACCGCTCATCGGGTTTTTCGGTTACGGTGAGATTGGGATGAACGAAAACGAAGGGTGTGAGTATCACAATGAGGCCTTCTCCCTGGTCACAATAAGGCAGAGACGCCGACGATGAAGAGCCTCAAAAGAATTGAGCAGATCATCAGTGATATCTCACCTGACCTGTCTGATAAGAGCAGGACTGAACTGTTGAGGCTGTGCAAGCGTGCAGAAGTGGAGGAACTGCATCTCACACAACGGCTTGAGCAGGCCGTAATGGAGAAGGCAGTCATACATTCACTTCTCCAGAAGGCCTCTGATGAGCTGATTGAAAAATACCGGACTATTTTTGAGCAATCAGGAGTTCCCATGGTGATCCTCACCAATGAGGGTGTGATGGTCAGGGCAAACTCCCATTTCTCAACCCTCTTTAATATCAGGTCTCCTTCAGCTGAGGCAGAGATAAGATTCTTTGATCTTCTTAGTGGATCTGATCAAGAAATTGTTTTTAAATGTTTTCAGGCCAGAAATGAAGAAAAATCTTCCCATTGTGAGATCACCCACTACGACAAGGAAGGGACTGCCAGGTATCTTGCAATCAATATCGGTGTACTTCCAGACGGACGTGAGTCTATCGTCTCCATCCATGATATCACCGAACTGAAAAACCAGCGGGCTGAACTCACCACTCACAAAGACAGGTTAGAAACCCTGCTAAACCTCTACCAGATGACCGATGAGCCTGAGAGCTCAGTAGCCTTATTTGCCATACAAAAAGGAGCAATGTTGACCTCAAGCCGTCTTGGATTCATCTGTTTCCTAAATCAGGAAGAGGAGCAGATAACCATCGAGGCATTATGGTCCGAAGATGAGGGTCAAAACAGGAAAAAACCGGCCATCAGGCAGATGGCACTCCAACTTGTGGATATTCCCGCCTTTGTCAAACTGATCAGGAGTAAAAACCCGGTGGTCCTCACGACCACTTCTGCATCAGATGAACTGATTAGAAAGATCCTGGTGATGGAAAAGAAGGTCAAGCGTGTTTTACTCATTCCTATAATCGACCAGGAACGGGTTGTCGCCATAGCCGGTGTTGCGGATAAACCATCTTCATACCAAGAGGCCGATCAGCTCCAATTGAGTGTTCTCATTGCCGGAATGTGGAGGTTAATTATTAGAAGCCGGCAGGAGGAGGCACTGAGAACTGCAAATAAAAAACTGACTCTTCTCTCAACCCTCACCCGTCATGATATACTCAACCTCACCACAGCCCTTATCGGATATCTCGAAATATCCCGGGAGATGACAGAGGATCCGGAACTACTACTCCTGATGAAGAAAGAGGCTGCAGTTGTGCAGTCGATAGGTGAGATCATTACATTCACTCGTGATTATGAGATGGTAGGAATGAAGACACCGGTCTGGCAGGAGATTGGTACGATCTTTGCCAAGGTTTCTTCAAGTCTTGTTGATGAGGGGATCAATGTTAGATCAGTGGTAGATGGTATCTGGATCTATGCAGATCCACTCCTGGCTAGAGTCTTTGCCAATTTCATTGACAATTCCATTAGACACGGCCATCAGATTTCCACCATCTCTCTCACATTCGAACGAATCGGAGATGGACTGATTCTGATATACACAGACGACGGAGAAGGGGTTGCAGCCGGAGAAAAGGAGAAGATCTTTCTGAGAGGATATGGCAGGCACACGGGGCTCGGGCTCTTTCTTATCAGGGAGATCTTTGCAATTACCAGGATCACAATCAGAGAGAACGGTGTACCGGGAGAAGGAGTACGGTTTGAGATGAAGATTCCACATGGCAGTTATAAACAGTTCGGCTTTTCGGATCACCAGGGGGACTATCACGTGCAGGAAGGAGGGAAATTATGATAAAAATCCTGTTGGTTGGAGATCAGGAGCTGACTTTTACCTTCAGATAGGGCCCTACCCGAAGGCAGAGTCTGCAGAACTTAAAAAATATCGATCCACCAGGCTGTTCTTCGCAAGAGAATCGAGGAGCCCTTCTTCAATCAGAGATAATACCCCACCATGGTTGAGTGCACTGAGAATTTTTTCTATATGATGGACAGGAGCGGTTGGTATACCTCTTCTTGAACTCACATTATGAACCCCATCTTGGAATCTCTGACGAAAATTATCTGGGCAGAAGATACTATGATTATCTAGTCATCTGAGGTGTCAGCCCGCTTTTCCCTTGTAGTACAGCAGGTATCTGATGAGAATAAATCGGTACGTGAGAAGAACTGCATCAAAGAACTGTCTTTTATGCGAACCTTTAGAACTGTTACAAATCTCTCGCAGGAGAAGTAACCTCGATTGTCGTCGTCTCAATTGAGACAACAAAAAAATAGGATCTATTTGAGATTAGTACCGGCGACGGTTACCGCCAAAGCCGCCACCGCTGCCATAGTCGTTGCGTGGCTGCATTGGGCGTGCTTCGTCAATGCGGAGAGTGCGGCCTTCGAAAACAGTCTGATTCAGTGCATCCATTGCTGCCTGGGCTTCCTCAGAGGTTCCCATCTCAACAAAGGCGAATCCTTTCTGCTCGATTACTTTTACACTTGCTACTTCGCCGTACTGGGTGAACAAGTCACGAAGCTGACTTTCATTAACTGAGTATGTCAGATTCCCAACGTAGAGTCTCTTTCCTTCCATTGCTAAATCACAGATTCCTTATGTTACATCCGCGAGCTGGCCATCCTGAAACAAATTCAGAATAAATCAGTGGAGTACCGAAAACAGCCTGAAAACGATTGTCCGCCCTATGACGAAAATTGCTCACGAAAACTATTGTCAGGATATTCCTGCGTCTGTAATAACATATTACAACTGCGGGTATATATACCTGCGTGTTTTGCTTAATTCATACTGTAAAAAAAGAACCCCGAAGGGATTTTGTATTAGTACCGGCGTCCGGCGCCGCCACCATAGCCGCCACGGTCAAATTCGCGGCGGGGCTGCATCGGGCGTGCTTCGTCAATACGGAGGGTGCGGCCTTCGAAAACGGTCTGGTTCAGTGCATCCATTGCTGCCTGGGCTTCCTCAGAGGTTCCCATCTCAACGAATCCGAATCCTTTCTGTTCGATTACCTTGATCACCATACTTGGAGAATAATTCCCTGAGCTGGGCTTCATTAACGGAGTACGTCAGATTTCCGACGTAGAGTCTCTTTCCTTCCATAGCAAATCACGTAACTAATTTACATACGTAGATAGCGGCCACAGATCAGGGATCTATTTGATGCCCACGGACTGACGAACATAGCTTTTCCAGAAACAATCCACCTTCTGGCGGATAGTACTTCGAACGACTATATCACCGGACTACCGTACGTCTGCAGGGAAATATTGGTATCATCTGTTAAAAAACCTTCCTCACCCTGAGAGAACCCGGAAACCTTCCCATTCTGATGCCTTTTTCACCCAAAGATATCTCTGACCATCTTCACTGCACACAAATCCCCACACATAGAACAGGTCTCGCGATTCCCGTCCCGATCATGGATCTCTTTAGCACGCTTAGGAAAAAGAGAGAGGGAGAACTGGCGTTCCCAGTCTAGGTCACGTCGTGCCTGCCCCATCTGCACCTCTCTTCCATATGCGACAGCATTTCCCTGGGAGAGGTCACCAACATGGGCTGCCAGAACAGAAGCTCTTGTCCCTTCTATGATATCGGCTGTACGGGGGAGAGAGAGATGCTCACTAGGTGAGACCATACAGAGGAAGTTTGCCCCATTCTGGCAGGCGATCGCTCCTCCAATGGCTCCGGTGATGTGATCATACCCTGCAGCAATATCTGTCACCAGTGGTCCGAGTAGATAGAGCGGAGCCATGCCGGTAAGTTCCTTGATCATCTTGACATTGTATCCGATCTGATCGAACGGCATGTGGCCCGGGCCTTCAATCATTCGCTGGATACCTCTCTCATGGGCCCTTCTTGCAAGCCTTCCAAGGTTCAGGTACTCGACCGTCTTGGCTTCCCGCATGGCATCCTCATGGCAGCCGGGTCTCATCCCGTCACCGAGACTGGCAACCACGTTATATTCTTCCAGGATCTCAAGGAGATAATCATACTCTGACCAGAGAGGATTCTCCTCATCGCGGGATATCATCATCGCGGTGTGAAATGAACCCCCCCGTGAGACAACGCCCATGGTTCTGGGATCCTGGCGGAGGCTCTGCACGACCTCCCTGTTCACCCCACAGTGAAGCGTGAGAAAATCAACACCCTGCTCACAGTGCTCACGGATAACCCTGAAGAGCAGATCGGCATCAAGGTCTGCCACGTTCCCGGCACGCCTGACAGCCTCATAGATTGGGACTGTTCCGATAGGCACCGGAAAGGAGAGGATCATGCTGCGTATCTTTGGGAGATCTCCTCCCGTGGAGAGATCCATCAGGCAGTCTGCACCGGCTGATATCGCCGCTGCTGCCTTCTCCTGCTCCATGGCAACATCGCAGAGATCCTGTGAGGTTCCAACATTCACGTTGACCTTGACCCTGCACCCCTCCCCGATTGCGCAGACCGGATGCTCTCTTCCCGGGTTTGCCGGTATCACCACCCGTCCTGATCGGATCTGCCGCTCCAGCCGATCAGGCTCCATCTGTTCTATTTTCGCAGCCTGTTTCAGCAGATCAGGATCAACCCTGTACTCCCGGGGAGTCACCATATCATACTTTTTGCCTTGAAGGAATATCATAAGTCACATGACCATCAAGCTCATCCCGGGCAGAGGGATGTATGCCAATGCCTATCTCGCACAGGGAACCATTCTCGTTGATGCCGGGGTCACCCCGATGGCAGTTGAGGCACACCGTGAATCTATCAAGTATATTGTACTCACTCACTGCCATTTTGATCATATAGCATACCTTGGTCCATTGGTCAAAATGACCGGGGCAAAGGTTTGCATCCATGAAGCAGATGCAGCCGGGCTCAGGGAAGATAACCTCAGCCTTGCTATGAACTTCGGTTCTCATTCTCCAGGAATAATTCCTGATATTATCCTCAAGGATGGAAACTCTCTGGAAGGACTAGAAGTAATTCATACTCCGGGTCATACACCCGGTAGCATCTGTCTCTACAACAAGGAAACAAGGGATCTCATATCAGGAGACACTGTATTTTCTGACGGGGCCTTCGGGAGATACGACTTTCCCGGAGGAAGCCGTGATGCACTGGGAAGATCATTAGATCGGGTCGCAGAGCTTGAAGTGAACGGACTGTATCC
>QKDV01000183.1 GCA_003251955.1 Methanospirillum hungatei | reverse complement strand
TATACTGAGGTTTGACTGATACCTTTACACCACCTTTAGAGAGGAGCTGAAGGTAATCAAAGAGTTCAGTACCGGTGTACTTCTTCAGGATAGACTCCCATTTTGCCTCTCCCTCGAAGAATCCCATATTTGGGATGAGCTGGCCTGAGAGAATATTTACTGATGTGGATTTACCGATACCATTTGCACCTAGCACACCGGTGACTTTCCCTTGTATTGGTGCCGGCATTCCATAGAGCACGAAACTGTTAGGTCCATACCGGTGTGTCGGATACTCAAGTTCCTCAGGAAGGGTGATGATATCGATCGCTTCAAAAGGACATTTTTTTACGCATATACCACATCCGACACAGAGTTCCTCTGAGATGAAAGCCTTTCCTTCTTCATCAAGGAGAATAGTCTCATCCCCGGTTCGAACCCTGGGACAATATATGATACATTCGCTGCCACATTTGCGGGAATGGCAACGATCTTTATGAACTACCGCTATTCGCATATGTTATCAGGCTGCCTTCAGGGCAGTACCGGAGAGGAGAATCGTCCAGGTCACGAACCAGAATGAAAAGGTCATAAAACCCTGGTAGAACCAGTCTTTCTTTTCGAGGGTGTACCGAAGCCGCATCGCCATGAAAATGTGTTTTTGTATCATAATGGCAGCGATGAGAACAAGGATAGCAAACACACCTGAACCAGAGCCACCAGTATTGGTTGCCATTCCTTCAAAAATAAAACAGACCAGTCCTGCGAAGAATCCTGCAACAACAGCGATGATCGTCCTGATGATACGCCCGGTATAGTCATCAGGCACAGGAACGGATACTGGCGCGGTATCAACAGTTTCCGGAGCAGTTTGAAGCGATTCTTCCGTCATTCAGGTACCCACTTGTCTTACTTTTTTAGTCTTGAGTCCATATGTAAGTTAGTATTATATGGCAACTCAGCAGGGTATGAGTGGGGTGGATCTTGTTGCGGTGACTGCCGAGTTGCGGCGATTATTACCGCTCTGGATCCACAAGGTGTACCTGGGAGAGGACCGGATCGCTGGCATCCGGATGAATACAAAAGATCGTGAAAAGAAGACGCTTCTGATAGAACCCGGACGAAGGCTCCACCTCGTTCCCGAAGTGCCTGAGTTTCCGATCATCCCCCCGGCATTTGCTATGCTGCTTCGTAAATACCTGGTGGGTGGCAGAATCCTCGACATAAGGCAGCGAGGGCTGCAGCGAACTATTATCATCGATATCCAGAAGTCTGATCAGGTTTATCACCTGATCATCGAAGTCTTTGATGTCGGCAATATCATCCTCTGTAATGAGGATTACACGATTGTCCAGCCGCTTACCAGGAAGAAGTTCAAGGATCGCGATGTGCTTCCTGGCATTGAATACTCGTTTCCTCCACCGGATGTCAGTCTTCAGACACGTGATGAGTTTATTGAGGCCCTCAAGGCGGATGATCGTGACATCGTACGAGCTCTTGCTATCGGTTCGTTTTTAGGTGGGATGTACGCCGAACAGGTATGCAGGACTGCCGGAATTCCCAAAGAAACTCCAACTGTTGAGGCTGATGGCGGTGCTGCCTATGATGCGATTCATGCTCTCCTTACTGAAGCTGAAGATCATCCTGCTGCAGTTATCACAAAGAGTGGTTGTCATCCGGTTATCACTGCTGACCCGACCCTGCAGGGTCCGTTCCCGACATTCAGCGATGCACTGTTTGTCTATTACCCGAAGAAGGTCAGACAGGTAAAAGAGACAAAACCCAAACTCTCACGCGAAGAACGGATCAGACGTCAGCAGGAAGAGGCAACGAAAAAGTTTGAGCGGCAGATCAAGCGGTACGAAGAGATCGTAGAGAAGATCTACGAGGATTACACGTTTGTGCAGGAGATCATCACTACCCTGAGTGCTGCATCCCGGTCTAGATCCTGGCAGGAGATTGAAGATATCCTGAAAGCTGACAACTCTGGTGTTGGGAAACGGATAAAACAGGTATTCCCTGCCGATGCAGCTGTAGAACTTGATCTTGGAATTGCTGTAAAGATCTATGTTCATGAGACTGTTGAACAGAATGCCGGCCGCAATTATGACCAGATAAAGAAGTTCAAGAAGAAACTGACCGGAGCTAAAGCAGCAATGGAGAGGCAGATTCAGCAGCCGATAAGGAAGGCTGCCGGTTATGTCAAACCCAAGAATAAATGGTTTCATCGGTTCCGCTGGTTCTATACATCAGACGGGGTTCTTGTCATTGGTGGGCGTGATGCCGGTCAGAACGAGGATCTTGTGAAAAAATACCTTGAAGGCGGTGACACATTTCTCCATGCCGATATCCACGGGGCCAGTGTTATTGTTGTGAAAGGAAAGACTGAACGGTGGGATGAGGTATCCCGGTTTGCTGCTGCATACTCTGGTGCATGGCGGGCAGGGTTTGGTACCGCTGATGTCTATGCTGCACGTCCTGACCAGGTCTCAAAGACCGCCGAGTCTGGAGAATACCTCTCCCGTGGTTCGTTCGTGGTCAGGGGAGAGAGACAGTGGTTTAAGTCTGTTCCCCTGGAGATCGCAATTGGACTTCAGAAGAAACCCGAGACCAGGATCATCGGAGGGCCTATTCCGGCAGTGCAGAACCGTGCAGAACTCTTCCTGGTTCTCACACCCGGAACCTTTGAACCCAATGACGTTGCAAAAAAGGTCGTCAGGTCTCTTCGTGACCGTCTTCCTGAGTCAGAACAGAAGGCACTCAAGTTTGCCCTTAACACTGAGTCAATTGCTGCTTTTGTCCCTCCCGGTGGTTCTGACATCAGGGAAGAGACTACGCCGGTCTGAAATGAGAGGAGAATGAAGGCAGATATTGGTGAACTCCAACGTTCGTTTGGCGAGATCAAACTCTTTCCCGAATCAGCAGATGATCTCTGGCATCTGAAACACCTGATTACTCCTGGGTGTCTCGTCTTTGCAACAACGCTTCGTAGCGTAGAAGGAGCAACCGATAAGTTAAGGCCTGAAAAACAGGAAAAAAGGCCGGTAAGGCTTGGCATCAGGGTGGAACAGGTTGAGTTCCATGAGTATGCAATCCGTCTGCGGGTTTTTGGTCTCATTGAACAGGGAGTGGACGAGGGCTCTCATCATACCCTGAACCTTGAGCCTGGTTATGAGATCTCAGTTGTCAGAACCTGGCACCAGGCTGATCTTGAGCGGATCGAACGTGCGGTTAAGAGTGCAGGAGCTGAGGCTGTTCATATTCTGGCCATCGAGGAGGGTGATGCCGAACTCTACCGGATGCACAGTTACGGTCCGCGTCAGATCTTTACGCTTACTGCAGGAAGTGGAAAAGGGATGGAGTGCAGCACAAGGCAGGATCTCTACGACGCTGTAATTACTGTCCTGCAGCCGGTGACCGGGCCGCTTGTCGTTGCCGGACCGGGTTTCATCAAAGAAGATTTTGCAAAACGACTCAAAGCAATTCAGCCAAACCGTGTCGGTGCAGTGCTTGTTATCGAGACACGTCGCAGTGGCAGGGGAGCAGTTCAGGAGGTCATAGGTCAGGGAGTGCTTGAAAAACTCACCGGTGATCTGCAGCTTGCCAGGGAAGTCAGGTTTCTCGATGAACTCATGGCACGGATTGCGAAAGGTGAACCAGTAGCATACGGTGAGCAGGAGGTTAGCGATGCAGTGAAGTTTGGGGCTGTAGAAACCCTTCTCATCGCTGATATCGGGCTTCATAACCCTTCAGTTATGGCACTTGTAGCCGAAGCAGAGGCGATGCGGGCTGATGTTGTGATACTTTCGACTGAGTTTGAACCAGGTCAACGACTTGAGAAACTTGGCGGGGTTGCGGCCCTGCTCAGGTACCCGATCTCATAACCTTCAGTGCTCTTATCTGCCTGGTATCAGAACGAGAGTACAAGTTCAACAGGGCAGTGATCAGATCCCATCACATCGCTGCGGATCAGTGAAGCTTCAACGTTATCTCTCATCGATTCGTTTACAAAAAAGTAGTCGATACGCCAGCCGACATTGCGTGAACGTGCCTTGGTTTTGTAGTCCCACCAGGTATAGTGGCCCCCCTCACTCTCAAAGAGCCTGAAGGTGTCGATGAAGCCTGAATCCAGGAGCTGGTCAAGCCACTTGCGTTCAACTGGAAGAAATCCTGATACCGTCTCGTTCTCCTTTGGTCTTGCGAGATCAACGGGGTGATGGGCGGTGTTCACATCACCACAGATAACGATCTTTTCTCCGGCTTTTGTTCGTTCCCGAATATGGCTTAAGAATGCATCATAGAACCTGAGTTTGAATGCAAGTCGCTCTTCTGATGCACCACCGTTTGGAAAGTAGATCGTGTAGAGTGTGAATTCAGGGTACCTGGCAACGATGGTCCGTCCCTCATGATCAAACTCGCTGAAGCCAAACCCATATGAGATATCGTCAGGTTCCTTTCTGGTGTAAAGTGCAACGCCGCTGTACCCTTTTCGCTCTGCCGGGTTCAGATAAAAGAAGTAGTCCCCGATCCGCCCGAGGCCTGCCGGAAGACTCTTTGCATCAACTTTTGTCTCCTGGAGACCACAGATATCTGGTTGATCATTGATCAGAAAGTCTGGAAAGGTTTTGCCGTTAAGGATCTCTTTGCCAGCAATAGCCCTGAGACCGTTCACGTTCCATGAAAGGAGTCTGTATCTTGCCATTGAACCCGTGAGATTTTATTTTATTTTTTTGAATTATCCGATTCCAAACTCACGAAGTGCCCTGACGCTGTTGTATGCACCCCGGTATGTTGGGACATCTACAACACCCTGTGCACC
>QKDV01000143.1 GCA_003251955.1 Methanospirillum hungatei | reverse complement strand
CCCATTGGTACTCTTCAACAGGCTCATCATACCAGACAGGATCGGTATAATTTTTCCCTCCTTTGTCAACAATAAACGGAATTGAACCAATTGCCTGAGTCGAAATAAAACAGATTACCAGAATGGTGCTGATTCCAATGGAAATAGCTTTCCAAGGAGGTACAACAATGCGGTTACATGTACCACGCATATATGATAGCGCTAATACAACCAGAAAAGGATAAACAGGCAGAAGATAGCGGGTTTGAACAGTGGCGATATCACCCATCCCAATCTCCAGCACCAGGAGTGAAAGAACATAAATAAGGACATAAGCAATCACGATGCGTTTGTCAAAGAGATATTTTTTGATAGTTTTATTGAAACTGGCTCGATCTGATATATAAGTGCCATACAGGAGAAAGACTGCAACAATTACCAAGAAAAGCAAAATAACTTCAATTCCGGATAAAAGTGTCGAACCAGTCAGGGATCTAAAGGGGTTAAGATCAGATGTTGTGACACGCACGATATCAGTTATTATTCCGCTGAATGTCCCAGAACCCGAACCACGATCTGCACCACTGAAATGCCCTTTATAGATAATATTTCTAAGAAAAACAAGCCCGACTGGAATTGAAGATAATATACCGAATAACAAAATCTCCTTAACCCTGCCCATGGGTTTCTTCCAAGATTGAAGTGCCAGAATGAGCACCCCAGTCATAATCAGGGTGACACCCATATACCGGGTTACTGCTCCAGCTCCACAACAAAGAGCAGATAAAATAAGGATCCAGTTTGCCCGGGTTCTTAGATAGTACATTAGGAGGTACAATCCAAGAAATGAAAAGAAAATGTAGGGCATTTCAGTCATAGCCCATCTGGTCATCTCCCAGAATGAACTCATGCTGAGGCAGCATAAAGCCCATAAATATCCAGTGAGTGGGGAGTCAAGATCCCTACCGAAAAAAAATGATACAATTACAATTCCGGCAAGTGACAAGATCGGGATCCACATCGCTGCACTTACTGACGAAAATCCAAGCATCATTAGACATGCAATGAGAATTGGATAGAAGGGAGGCCAGACAGTCAATGGCCAGAAAGCATGAATATTATCTGACTCCCAGCCACTCATAATCCCTTTTCCGTGCACAATATTCTCAGCCACATTGATGTAATCAGAAGCATCCCAGTCAACCCAGGGAACCTGGAAGGTTAGGCCCATGGCGATAACAAACAGGGCACAACAGATACAGAAAGCCCAGGAGACATCACGGCGTTTCATATAGTCAGCATATCGCTGGCAGGTTTGAACAGTCATACATCCTCCAGAATTGTAAAAAAATCAGAAACAGGGTTCAGCCAGACAGCCTTAACCCGTTGAACCAACAGCTTTCCCGAGATCAAACGCCTTTAGGTTCAACTCAATGGTTTTCTTTGGCACAGTCCTACTGATGGCTTCACGAAGGGACTGCTCTTTAAGAGGAAGCTGCCCTGAAGCTGCCCCGAGTAGAACGATATTCTGGGTCAGGATACTTCCTGCGTCTTCAGCAAGTTTTCGTGCCTCAACTACGATTACAGTACGGTCCCCAAGCATTCCCATGATCATCTGTTTATCAGGAGCGGGAAAATCCTGCATAAATACGGATGTGGGAACCACGTACTCCTGACTGGTGAATATTGTCCCTCCCTTTTTTAGATAATGGCAATATCGGGCAGCCTCCATGAGATCAAAAGAGATAATGAGATCGGCCGTCCCAGGAGCAATCATCGGGCCATACTCCTGCCCTATCCTGATCTGACTTTCAACGGATCCACCGCGTTGTGCCATTCCATGAGTTTCTGCCCCACGGACAGGAACCCCTTCAATGACACATGCCTCTCCCAAAATGTTTGATGTCAGAATGGTGCCCTGACCACCGATTCCCACGATCATAACATCAAAACTCATTCTTTTACCTCCAGGGATATGGCAGATACAGGACATATCTGAGCACATACTCCACATCCTGAACAGAGGTCAGTTATGAGTGCCAAGCCGCTGTGAAGTTCAATTGCCGGACATCCGAATTTAATGCATGCCTTGCATCCGATGCAGCCATCCTTATCGACCCTGAACTTTCCACGACTGATCTTTGCCCTACGTTCGGTGATAACACAGGGTTGTTTTGCGATGATTACCTTCACACCAGAACGGGACTTTGCTTCTTTGAGAACACCGGTGAATTGAACCAGATCTGATGGGCTGACGGTCTCGACAAATGAGACACCACACGCCCGACAGAGCATCTCCAGGGATACTGCCGGCCGCTCAATCCCGGCTGCAGTTATCCCGGTTGTTGGATTTGGCTGATGTCCAGTCATTGCAGTTATGCGATTATCAAGGATTACCACCGTGATATTTGCATTATTATAAACTGCATTTAAAAGACCCTGGATTCCGGTGTGGAGGAAGGTAGAATCACCAATGGTACAGACGATATCATGCTTCTCTCCTGCCTGGGCCATTCCCGACGCAACCGTGATCGAAGCTCCCATACAGATAGTGGTATCAACAACGCCCAATTGCAGCCCGAGTGTATAGCACCCGATATCGCTCGGGAAGATTCCATCACGGAAGATCTTCCTTATTGCATACATTGCTGTGCGGTGCATACATCCGGCACAGAGAATTGGTGGTCTGACAGGCAGACCTGCGGGTGCAGGGGTAGCAGGATAGTCTGTTTTTACCTGAATTCCTGCTGCATGAAGATACTGGGCAACCCTCTCGGGGGAGAATTCTCCCTCATAAGGAACGTAACCAGTCTTTTTTCCGAGTACCGGAACCAGTCCTGCCACCTGTCTTGCAACCTCCTCAATCACAGGGGCCAGTTCCTCAACCACAAGGATCATCTCATGGCTTCTGATAAAATCAGAAAGCCACTCCTCGTCGATTGGATACGCACCAATCTGTGCAATGGAGACTGAGTCTGAAGCAACTTCACGGACATACGATGCTGCAATCCCTCCGGTAATAATCCCTGTTTTTCCCCGGATAGTACATCTGTTATATCCTGACTCAACCAGGCGCTTTTTCAGCGCTGCCTGCTTTTCATTGAGACGTTTGTGAAGAATGCGTGTATGCGCAGGTATGACAACATACTGCTTCGGGTCTTTTTCAAAAGAGGCTTCTCGGTCTGATGCGGCAACTTCTCCCAGGCTGACATCACTCTTTGAGTGACAAATGCGCGTAGTAGGCCGGAAGAGTACAGGCAGGTGAAACTCCTCAGACAGAGAGAATGCATCCCTTACCATGTCATGTGCTTCCTGAACAGAACTCGGATCCATGCAAGGAATCCTTGCAAATGCAGCATAACAGCGGCTATCCTGCTCATTCTGTGAGGAGTGTGCATATGGATCATCAGCAGAAAGCACAACAAAACCTCCTTTCACCCCGGTGTAGGCAGAGGTCATCAGAGGATCTGCCGCAACATTCAGACCAACATGTTTCATGGTGACAATCGACCTTAATCCGCACCAGGATGAGGCCAAAGCCTCTTCATACGCCACTTTCTCGTTCACTGACCACTCTACATACGACTGGCGGTCGGGCCATGCTCTGAGTGTATCAATGACTTCAGATGAAGGGGTGCCCGGGTATCCAAATGCAGTATCAAGCGCTGCTTCAAGGCAGCCATGGGCAATTGCCTCGTTCCCAAGGAGATATTTCACAACCATGTCAGTTCAGTTCCAAATATTCAGGTATTGAATTTGAATTCTCATCCTGATATGAACCATGCATATGTTCGTTAGGGATGTGACAACAATATCAAAAGATTTAATACATCACAACATCCACCTAATTAGAGCCTCTGGGGCCCGTAGCATAGACAGGTGGTGCACCCGGCTGATAACCGGGAGGTCGTGCGTTCGAATCGCACCGGGCCCACTCTTCAATTTTTTAGGTCTCTGTGATAAACAGAGTATGTGAATAAGAATATCCTTCTAATTGCTTTCCTTGGCACCATAATCACTCTGCTAGTAGGTTTCTTTTTTGAGTTATCTGCAGCAGGAATTGTGGCAATAATCTTCCTCGCGATTCTTCTTGCGATAGTGATATCAGAGGATGCAAAAAAGTATGCCCATCCGGAGATCTCCATATCATTATCTGATGACGCACAAACGGTGATTATAGAGAATCTTGGAACTGCACCTGCAAAATCAACACAGGTCCGAATAATTCCTGATGATATCAGATACGAGATCGGAGACCTGATACCGGACTCAGCTCACAGGTTCCACCTGCCATCAATGGTGAGCAGCGCAAAAGCAGCAGTATCATGGGAGCGAATAGATGGATCACGTACAGAGCGGATCTTCAGGCTTTCAGGATATGAAGAAGAGACTGATCCCCTCAGACCGTTATTCCCCCTCTTCAACTGGAAAGAAAAGTAAATCCTGAAGATCAGGCAGAATTTGCTAAAAACTGAAGGGTAATCTCAAGGGCACCAAGGAGACTTTCCTGCCCTTCCAGGTATTGTTTCATCCCCTTATACAGCATGAACACTGCATCATACCCATAAAGATCGATCAACTGGCGCGGAGTCAGTTCTCCGATGTACGAATCAACCACCAGATCATCTGCACTATACATCACCTCGTAGAACTTTCCATCCTCACTGAGAAGACAGAACTGGTCAATCACCTGTCGGGACATATTGTCAGGTCGGTATGGTGCAGGATCTGCGCTTTTTCCAAGGACAAACACGCGAGAAGGGTAATGCCTCGCATCGTAAATCTCCCCCTGATTATCCTTTTTACCCTTCTCAAGGATGGTAATACC
>QKDV01000226.1 GCA_003251955.1 Methanospirillum hungatei | reverse complement strand
AAGATGATCTGTGTTCCACTTAAGGAAGTTGCAAGCCTTGAACTGACCAAGCGCGAATTACAGCATAAGAAACTTGATGTTGTTAAGGTTGACCACCTTGAGAGTGGCGAAGTGGTCACCTCGTTTGTTCTCTGTCCACTTTCAACTCTTCAGGTTCTTTACAACTTCCTTCGTGACGCGACAAAAGAGATGGACATGAAGGGCTCTGAGCTGGATCAACTCGATGCCCAGACTGCCCAGGTTGCCATGCTCATCTATAGTGGAATGGATACCAAATCTATTGAAAATATGTTAACTCTTTCTGCCAAAGAGCTTGATGTTATTTACGATACTCTTCTGAAGCTGAAACTTGTTGATGTAGTGATGATCCGCAAAGAAGTTCAGCTCACTCCGAAAGGGGTCAGATACATAACTGATGCATTGAAACCACCGTCGTAAGACTGGCTTCAATACAAAATACTTTTACCAGTACGCAGCTTCTTAATCATAGGAGGAAGCGTTCACCTATGGGAAGAATCCTCATTGTCGATGATACCCTCTTTATGCGGACATTATTAAAGAATATCCTTTCTGCCGGTGGACACGAGATCGTGGGAGAGGCAGAGGATGGAGATATTGGTGTGAATAAGTATCGGGATCTTAAACCAGATCTTGTTACTATGGATGTTGTCATGCCAAAGATGAATGGAATAGAGGCCTTGAAAGCGATCAAGACACTTGATGCCAACGCCAAGGTCATCATGTGTACGGCAGTTGGTCAGGAACAGATGGTGAAACTGGCGATTAAAAGTGGTGCCAGAGGTTATATCGTAAAACCATTCCAGGCTCCCAAAGTCCTTGAGGAGATCGCCAACGTTCTTGGTGCATAGTAAAATGATTCGGGTTCTCATCATCGACGACTCTCTCTTTATTAGGACAGTAGTACAGGATATGCTGGCTGGCGATCCTGAAATTCAGGTCGTCGGGGTTGCTTCAGATGGAGTAGAGGCACTTGAGAAGATCCGTGAGTTAAAACCTGATCTCATCACGCTTGATATTGAGATGCCAAAACTTGACGGAATCGGTGTGCTTGAGAGGAAACGTGAATTTACACCTTTCCCTCGCACTCTCATGTTGAGTTCCCTCACCTCTGAAGGTGCCGAGATGACCAAGAAGGCGATGTCACTTGGCGCAGATGATTTCATGCTCAAACCCAGGGGAATTAAAAATATCCGTGAGATTGGTTCTGAGCTGAAATCGAAGATCAAAAACATTTGCACCATTGCATATGTTACTTCAAAACCTGCTTCTAGGGATGAGATCGCAAAAAACATCGTGCTCATTGGCTCCTCAGCAGGAGGTCCACCAATGCTGGATGTTGTTGTCTCCAACCTGCCTGCGGATCTGAATGCTGCTGTTATCATTACACAGCATATGCCAAAAGGTGGTTTTACTGCAGCACTGGCAGCACGGCTTGATCGGATCTCTCCACTCCGGATTAAAGAGACAGAGAATGGTGATATTCTAAAGCGGGGGATGGTCTTTATCTCCAAGGCAGGGTATCACACCATTGTATCCTCATATCTTGATAAAGGAGGGGTACAGGGTGGTAAGATTGTTCATGCCGATTCTCCTCCTGTTCATAATGTGAAACCGGCGGTTGACAGAACTTTTGTATCAGCGGCACAGGTATTTGGTAACAAGAGTGTCTCTGCAATCTTGTCCGGGATGGGTAATGATGGCGGAGAAGGAACTGAAGCCATAAAAAAGGCAGGAGGAGTTACCATTGTCTGCAGACAGGAGGACTGTCTGGTATATGGAATGGCTCGTTCTGCTCTCCAACGTGATGTTGTTGATCATGTACTGCCTTTAAAAAATATTCCCGGGAAGATTGAAGAGTTTGTGAAAAGCATCGCAGGGTGATGAATGTCAGATCTTGACGCCTACCGGAGCCTGTATGTTGCAGAGTCGCGGGAGAACCATGAAAGTATTGTAAGTAACCTTCTGGTTCTTGAACAAGGTACAGATTCTCATGCCATTGATGAGATCTTCCGCTCTGCGCACTCACTAAAGGGTATGTCTGCCTCCATGGGGTTCATGCATATGGAGGAGATCACCCACGCACTTGAAGATGTATTTTCACAGATTCGTAGTGGCAATCTCCAGGTAAGTCAGACCCTCATGGATGATCTCCTCGCCGGAGTAGATGACATCGAGTCTATGATCGATGATATTGAGGCTGGTGGCGATGGGCTTCTTGAACATCGTGATGCTCGTGTCTCTTCACTAAAAGCATGGCTATCAGGTTCAACAGTCCCGTCTTCGGGGGTTAAGAAGGAGTCTGTAGAGACAGAATCTGTTACCTCTGTTGAACCTGAAGGGGATATGTATGAAAACCCGCCGTACGAATCGTATGATCAGTCGGGAAATGTAGAATACAAACTTCATATCGAACTCTCTCCTGAAGTAGATAGCCGGAATCTACGCTCGATGCTGATACTTCAGAACCTGGATAGTATCGGCACCATATCGACAATAACTCCTGCAAGATCTATTGTAGAAGATGATCCCTCATTTGAGGGGGTCATCGATCTCACCTTCATTACGAATGCAGGAAAACCAGCAGTAGAAACTATCCTTTCAATATCTGATATCAGGTCATCGTCATTAACTGAGACGGATTCGTCATCCCAGAAAACTGAAGAGGGCCTGCCGTCACCAGGTTCAAAGCATGCAGACCGGTATGCGATTCATATCGAACTCTCCCCTGCAGTAGACTCTAAGAATCTTCGTGCCATGTTGATCCTGCAGAATCTGGAGTCACATGGTATCCTTACAAATTTCTCACCACGACGAGAGGTTATTGAGGATAGCGGTACCTTTTCCGGTATATTTGATCTTGAACTTGAAAGTTCAGAAGTTTCTGAAGAGAAGATCAAAGCATTTCTGAAGGGTTCTGATTTCAAGAGTTCATCTGTTTCACTCCTTAAGGATACAGGTGGTCCGAGCCTGGCAGGGACTGTATCGGAGGAGCACCAGAATGGATTACTTGCTCCTTCGCGCGTCTCTGCGGGTGATAAGGTCGAGAAGAAACGTGAAGTCAAGAATATCAGGGTCGATATTGATCGTCTTGACCATATGATGAATCTGGTTGAAGATCTGGTTATTAACCGCGGCAGACTTGAACAGATTGCCCAAGAGTACAAGATCAAGGAACTGGATGAGACCCTCAACATGGTAGGGAGATCCGTGGCTGATCTTCAGGTCATGATGATGGATATCCGGATGATCCCTCTTAACCACATCTTCAACCGGTTTCCACGAACGGTTCGTGACATTGCAACCAAGGAGGGAAAAGAGGTTGAGTTCATCGTTGAAGGTGGCGACACTGAACTTGACCGGAGTGTGATGGATGGTCTCAATGATCCTCTCCTTCACCTTATCAGAAACGGACTGGACCATGGGATTGAGCCACCTGATGTCCGTATCAGAAATGGAAAAAACCCCAAGGGGACCCTGAAACTCTCGGCATCACGTGATAAGGATAACGTAGTCATTGTCATTGAGGATGATGGGGCAGGCATTAATCAGGAGAAGATCAAGAAGAAAGCACTCGAGCGTAACCTGGTCACCGAAGATGTTCTCGCTGCCATGTCTGAGTCTGAGATCAACGATCTCCTCTTCCTGCCTGGTTTCTCTACGGCCGACAAAATCACTGATATCAGTGGCAGAGGTGTCGGACTCGATGTGGTCAGGACTACCATCGCCTCGCTGCAGGGAACAATCAAACTGGAATCGGTCTTTGGTCAGGGTAGCCGGTTTGAGCTTGTTCTCCCCCCGACCATGGCAATTGTCATGGTGATGATGATCAGGATTAACAACCGACGGTGTGCTATCCCGATCACCAATGTGGCTGAAGTTGCAAGTCTTGCAGCATTTCCGATTCAAAACATTGGTCATGGAGAAGGTATTCTTATGCGCGATGAGATCATCGTTCTCTACCGGCTTGATGACATGTTTGGCAGATCTCAAAGCGAAGAGGTTATCGTGGTTTTACAGAACCAGAATCGGAAAGGTGCCATCATTGCTGATCTGATTGAAGGCCAGCAGGAAGTAGTCATCAAGCCTCTCTCTAAGTTCGTTGGTACATGTGATGGTGTGAGCGGAGTTACGATACCTGGCGATGGCGAGGTTGTTCCTGTTCTTGATGTCAAGGGGATACTTAAGGAAGCGTCAGGACAGAAAACCGGAAAGAAGAGTTCAGGGAAAAGGGTGAAGAAGGTTATGAAGAACAATGTGATATCTGACGGAGAGCATCTGATCACTGACATGCAGGCGGATGAACTGCGTGAACTGGGAAATATCGGTGCCTCCCATGCAGCAACCACACTCTCAACCATCCTAAATACGTTGATCGCAATTCATGTACCTGAAATCATTCTGGTACAACTTCAGAACCTTCGCTACTATCTTGATGATGTTGCGGCAGCAATGGTTGTGTTCCAGATACAGGGTCAAATAGCAGGAAATGGTTACATTATTATCCATATCCCGAAAGAATCAATCATCAGGCTAACAAGCATCATGCTTGGCCAGAGTGTTTCTGACCGGGAGATCGATGATATGGATAAGAGTGCCCTGAACGAGATCGGTAACATCATGACATCATCTTTCCTGGATGCCTGTGCAACCCTTCTCTCAATAATCATGATTCCGTCGCCTCCATCTATGGTTATCGATATGCCTCATGCAGCACTTCAGACGATCATAGCTACCCAGGAGATCGATGAAAACGTAGATGAGGTCGTACTCTTCAAGACTGAACTTCAGTGTGCAGAGTATAACATCAGCGCAAATATC
>QKDV01000217.1 GCA_003251955.1 Methanospirillum hungatei | reverse complement strand
AACAACCCGTTCCTCTGATGGAGATGTGCAAGGCAGTATTGGCAGTGGTGATCTCTGGGCATTGAAGATCAGTACCGGTGATGTCTCCTCAAATACTTCAATTCAGACTACTCCGGTGAACCTTAGTAATGCGAGTGAGAATGGTACTGTTCCTCTCATTGCTGCAAATGAGACATTACTCCCACTGTCCGATCTGAAAAACAGTACTAACAGTTCTGTATATTTAACTGCCAACACCTCTCTGTCAGAACAGTCCTCTGCGATGAGTAATACTGACAATATGACCCTGGTCATAACCCCGTCAGATATCAACCAGACTGCAGAAAATTCAACTGAAGGTGTGATTCTTACAAGTTCTGCTAATTCAACCCTTGTTCCGATTCCCGGGTTTGTTCAGATCCCCGGAGATCCTGATAATGATGGAAAATTTGAGGACCTGAATGGAAATGGGAAGATTGACTTGCAGGATCCACCTATATTTTTCAATAACCTTGACTGGATAAAAACGAACCTTCCGAACCAGGCTTTTGATTTCAATGGAAACGAAGTCCTGGATTATGGGGATATCACTGCGTTGTTTGAGGAGGCTTCCCGATGAAAAAATTGTATCTAGCGATTGTAATTTTGCTTCTTACTGGTCTTTGCTCTGCGGTAGGCAGTGCATCTACCATTAGCATCTCGCCGGTGTCTATACCCGGAATTGGGATGAGCAGTACTGCAACAATCTCTCTTGACTCTGCAGATCAGGGTCTTTCTGGATATATTATGTCGGTGTATCCGGAGAGCCCTCAAGTTGTATCGATTGCCGGAGTTACCTTCCCGAACTGGGCAATTCTTTCTGAAGCAGCACATGGTGAAGGTGCAGCATACACGATCAGAGCTCTGGACATGAATGAGGCAATTGGTCCTGGGGCAAAGAATATTCCACTCGCCACATTGAACCTCAATGGTGTGACATCGGGAAGCACGCGGATCATGGTCGATGTCAAACAACTTGATGATGATACAGGGAATACAATCAAGGCTCAGGCGGTTCCCGGACAGGTCACTGTTGACAACAGTGGTGGTGATCAGATCCTGAATCTGCAACTTGTGCCTGGCTGGAACTTCATTGGAATCCCGATGACCATGCAGGCAGGGACAGACACAGCAGAAGTATTCAGGAATGTTCCAAGTGCTGGTCATTCGGTCTTTACATATGATGCACAGAAGGGATGGAGCATTGTGGGCCCGAATGACATCCTTTCTCCGATGAATGCATACTGGGTCTTTACACAGCAGGCACAGGTCATACCGCTCAAAGTTCAGGGGCCAGCCACCTCCCCGAGGTCACTCAGTTCTGGTTGGAATATTTTCGGTACTCCGGGACTTGCCCAAAAACCAGCTTCCGATATCCTGGCTTGCCTTTCTGATTGGACGTATGTCGTAGGGTTTGATTCTGCACATCAACAGTACCAGCAGTCTATCATTAAAGGTGGGTCCGGGCCAAACTCTGACAAGACTCCGTTGATACCGGGAGCAGGATACTGGATCTACCTCTCGTCACCTGGACAACTGAACCCCTGATGGGGACAAATCCATTTATTTTCTCCGTGCTATTGTACTTAGAGACTTGCCTCTGGGCAAAGACTCGGACGCTGATATCATGTATCTGAAAGCCGGAATAATTCTAGTATCATTGTTCTTCATCGCCAGTAGTGTGTCTGCAATTCCACCACTGCCGTATGAGTTCTATGGGAATGCCACGATAAATGGGGCACCCATCCCTGAAGGAACTGTAATTTTTGCAATGATTAACGGGACTGAAGTAGGGAATATCACGGTTGGCGAGGCTGGAGTGTATGGAGGCTCAGGCACCTTTGACAAGCGTCTTGTGGTTAACGGTGATGAGAAACAGATCGGCCAGTATATCACCTTCAGTGCTCAGGACATGGAATCAGCGCAGAAGGTTAAACTCTGGGCCGGTGAATCACAGCGTCTCGATCTGACCTTTGCACCTGGTGTATCAGGAAGTATCGATGCTTCGGTAACTCCTTCCCAGCAGACCAATACTCCGGATCTTCCTACAACTGAACCAACAAAGGCAGCACCCATGATCGTTGCTCCTGTTGTTGCAGGGCTCCTTGCATTGGTACTGTTCGCGCGACGATCATAACAGTCACTTCCTTTTTTTACCGCATCTTCATATCTTCCCACTGCATATCTGCCTGTATGCCACAGGTGACCGTCTATTCAACGCAGAACTGCCCGTACTGCCGTCTGGCCAAGGCCTTTCTTGACCGATATGGGGTTGAATACCGGAGTATTGACGTAGGTGTCGATCGCAAGGCAGCAAAAGAGATGGTTGAAAAGTCAGGGCAGTACGGTGTACCGGTAATAACCGTTGATGATGAAGTAATCGTCGGCTTTGACTCCAATCGTCTCTCTGAACTGTTTGGCAGCGGTGAGGCATCTTCAGTCTACGATGTCATCATTGCCGGTGCTGGTCCAGCGGGGATGACCGCGGCCCTGTATTGTGCACGTAAGAACCTGAAGACGATCATCATATCAGAAGATATTGGCGGTCAGGCTCTTGAGAGTTGGAACATTGAAAATTACATGGGTTACCGGATGATTACCGGTGATGAACTGATGTCAAAGTTTGAGGAGCAGGTAAGGCAGACCGATATCAGGATTGAACTCGATCAGATCATATCGCTTCTACCAGTATCAGGCGGATACCAGGTAAAGACCTCTTCAAATCAGCAGTTCAAAGGAAAGAGTATCATTCTTGCGCAGGGTAAAAAGCCACGTCGGCTTGGACTTGATCGCGAGGAGGAATTTACGGGCAGGGGTATATCAGTGTGTGCCACATGTGACGGTCCTCTCTTTAAGGAGAAAGTTGTTGCAATTGTTGGTGGTGGCAACTCGGCATTGCAGACCGCTATTGAGATGAGTACCATCGCTACAACAGTACACCTCATCGTCAGGAGTAAGATCAGGGCAGATCCGGTGTACGATGAGAAGATCAAGAGCCATGCAAATATCATCATCCACACCGGCTATGTGGTGGCCGAACTCAAAGGGACTGATCGCTTAAGCGGTATCGTCATCAATGAGCGAACCTCCGGGAAGAGTGAAGAGTTGCAGGTTGATGGTCTTTTCACCGAGATTGGCTGGGTTCCTAACACAGGTTTCCTGGAAGGGCTAGTGAATCTCAATTATCTGAAAGAGATCGAGATCGATATCAACTGCTGGACTAGTGCACCGGGAATCTTCGCTGCCGGTGATGTTACTGCTGTTCTTGGCAAACAGATCATCATCGCATCTGGTGAAGGGGCAAAAGCTGCCCTATCTGCATTTGATTATCTGATGATGAAACAATAATCAGGTAATGAAATATCCCTATTTTTGAAATAAGACTATCCTGTTGGTGTTGGTTCCGATCTCCATATTTGACACACCCCAGATGTTAGCAGTCTTGGTAAACTTCTGGCTGTTCACCACGATTCCTATACAGGAAAAACCAGCGTTGAGTCCGACAGGAACGATCACCTCGTCAAGCATGACCGTCCGGTTCCTCACCTCACCGACCTCAAATGCTACCCATCCACCAGGTTTTGTGATTCTGAAGAGTTCATGAAAAACATCCTGCATTACATCAGTCCAATCATCGACCCGGGGTAGTTTGGTTATATGTGAACTGATCTCTTCTTCATCAATTCCATTGAACCAGCACCTGAGCCAGTTGTCAGCAGAGTACTGGACAATATCTAGAAAAGGGGGTGAAGTTACTGTAAGAGTTACAGAGTTATCGCCGATTGCAGGTGTATTCCGTGCGTCTCCTGTAATGAAATGAATGCTTACACCTGCCTCATGGAGGTTTTTGATCTCCTGTCCGGTCAGGTCTTTCACAAGGTTCCGTGTCTTTTTCAGGATAATATCTCTGGTACTCCGGTACGGTGGCTGCTGTCCCCGGGTCTCATTGATCTTTTTTTGCCGGTCGGGTGAGACAGCCTGATTTGGTGGAAGAGTGTACACAGAAAAGAATCCCGGGGAGTGTCCGGTCAGCCTGTTTGTCGCAACCATTCTGATCCATTGGTCGAGGCGATCGAGAGATCCTGTCTGCTCATGTTCAAGGAGATAGGTGCGAAGCGAAAGGATCTCTGCTTCAGTCTCCGGATGGTAGAACATGGAGAGGTCGCGTTCAGCCTTCAATTCGGGTGTGAAAGGAATTGTCTGGAGTCTTTCTTTGACTTCTTTGGGATCAGGAACAAAAAAACGTGGGATTGTAAGAATTCGTGAGAGAGGGTTGATATCATTTGCAACAACCCTCCTTCCGAGCAGGCCTGCTTCAAGGGGTGTTGTTCCCCGTCCTGCAAACGGATCATACACGAGATCTCCTGGCTCGGTCAGAAGTGTGATAAAGAATTTTGGAAGTTGGGGTTTGAAGCAGGCCCGGTATGAGACCTCATGGATTCTTGCAGCCTGTCGCTGTCGCGCAGTCCAGAATTCATTAATGTACCTTGTAATACTTTTACCTGATACGGATATGGTATCAGTGAGAGTAGCCCCCTCTTTGAACGTGGGCTGAACCGAAGATTCATCATCAAGAATAAATGACCGGAGGTATGAATCCACGGCAGCAGGATCTCGCTGACTCATCCTGGCGTCTTAACCGGTTTGTCGGTATGTTCCTGAATATGATATTCACAGAACGGACAGATCGTGATGACTGAGTCAGCACCGGTAGCCTCTATGGCACTTCGACGCATCTCACCGAGTTTTGCAGCCTCTTCCGGGATTCCTGATCTGACCCCCCCACCAGATCCACAGCAATGTGCAGGCATTTCCACAAATGATCCGGCAACCCTCCTGATCAACTCCCTGGGCTGCTCACTGATCCCCTGTCCATTCAACAGGTGACAGGGATCATGGTAGGTGACTGTCTCATCAAGGCGTGCCAGCTCCGGGATATCCATTCCGGTCAGGATCTCTGTGACATCTTTCACAACAAACGGAGTCTCGTAGTCATGCTTCAGGGTTGAACCACACCCGGCGCACATAGTCATCACTGTCGTGATTCCCCTGCTTGTGAAAGCCTCGATATTCTTCTTTTTAATCTCATCGAGAAAACTGGTCTGACCGGTTCTGATGAGAGGTGAACCACAGCAGATCTGATCTTTTGGAATGATGACCCTGATTCCGACACGCTTCATAACCTCCAGAAGATCGAGGGCACGCTCTGGGAGCCTCCCGTTGAACATGCAACCAACAAAGAATCCGACCTCGCCCTTCACCTCTCCATAGGGTTCGATTATGTCCGGGACCTGATCAAGAAATGTTTTGTCTGATGTCTCAACACTTCGCCCTGTCCTTTTTACGAGGTCTGCAACTGCCTGATGTCTTGGAAGAGTAAGTCCTTCACGGTTAGCAATCTCACGGAGTTTTTCAATCGCCTTGCCTGGGATCTCGATCTCTTTTGGACAGACTATCCTGCATCTCTGGCAGCTGGTGCAGGTGAAAAGGCCCTGGGTGATTGCGTCCCTGATCCTGTTTCCGGTCTCGCGGGGGTCGAGAGCGATACGCATCTGTGCACGCA
>QKDV01000291.1 GCA_003251955.1 Methanospirillum hungatei | reverse complement strand
GAGTCGGTGTTACCGTTGTCGGTACGGGTGATGGAGTTATTGTGGGTGTAGGTGTCGGCGTAGGCACTATTGTTGTTTGTACAACTGTTGGTGTTACAGTTGGAACCGGAGTCTCTTCAACCACAGGAGTGAGAGTTGGGGCTACTGTCGTCGGTACAGGTGTTGGTACTTCAGTTGCTGTAGGTGTGGACGTTGGTGTGAGTGTAGGAATGATGGTTTCTTCAACCGTTTCTAATGTCTGTATAGCATCCGATTCGGACGTGATGGTAATAGGAGAATCGATTGCACGGGAATTGTTTGTCTTATCACCCTCCGTGATAGCGTTCAGGCTGTCGGCAACTGCAATCACATAGTACGAACCCGTAGAAATATTTTGGGGAATTGCTGCTACGGCTGTGCCCTGGCGGGCTTTGCCTGCCGCAAGATCAGGGACATCCCCATAACCGAGTTCAATATCGTCATCAGAGACGGTTCCGTCATCGGAGAGGTACACTGATAACCTGAACATCCCGGCATCACCATCGCCAGTGTTACGGACAGTGGTGTTTATCGGAATCTCCTCACCAGGTAATGCCGTTTCAGGAACTGTGATAAGATCTACTACCAGGTCAGGAAGTTCAGAAATAACCGATTCCACTGATGATTCAGTCGTGGATTCGGTTGTAATCACCGGCTCAGGTGTTTGTGCGATTGTTAACACAGGAACCACCGTTGGCTCTGGAGTTGGAGCCTGAGTTAACACCGGTGATAATGACGGAGTAGTAATCACGGTTGGTGTAACTAGAACCTGATCCGGAGTCGGTGAAGGTATGGTTGTTGGTGAGGATGTTGAATCATAACCAGGTACTGAGGGTTTGGTGATAGTAATCGCTGAATCTGACGACCGGGCATTATTCGTCTTGTCATTCTCACGTATCTTTGTCTGACTGTCTGCAATTCCGACCAGGTAGTATGAACCTGCTGCTACATTCAGGGGAATAGAGGCAATCGCTGTGCCCTGGCGTGCCTTGCCTACTGCGAGATCAGGTACATCCCCATAACCAAGTTCAATATCATCATCTGACACTATCTGATCTTTAGAGAGATAGACAGATACCCTGAACTTTTCTGCATCTGCATCGCCGGAATTTCGAACAGTTGTATTGATTGGGATCTCCTCGCCCAGCAGTGCTGTATCCGGTCCGGTAACTGCATCAAGTACAAGATCCGCCCGCTTCGTAGAGATTGGCTCTACAACAGGTGATACCGGGACAGCCAGTTGAATACTTCCACGTTGTGTCCCAATGCTCGTATTTACCTCAGGAATATTTACCTTTGCTGAAGCTGTTTTCCCATTATTATCCTTGCTCATCTCCCTAATCTGTCCATTCGGATCGATGTATGCTCCGATATAATAGTCACCAGATGGAATCTCCGCAATCGGGAAGTACCCGGCGATGGTCTTTTTGGTTCCTGGAAGGAGGTTATCCACAAGGTAGAACCCAATCGGTGAATCTGATGATGATACGGGAGTTGTGTATGATCCATAGAAGGAGATAAAGAAATTGCTTGTGGGTTTCACTCCTTCATTGCCGATTACTGCAGTTACCTCAACCTGCTGGGTAACCGGGTTTACCAGTGCCTGAAGATCATATAATACCATATCCGGACCGGTTGGATCAGGACTGTTGCTCATATCGACATCAGACTGGATCATCTTCTTTAACTGATCCTCGCTATCGGTAGGTCTTGCCGTTGGAACCGGGGTTACTTTAAGGTTCGCCAGTGAGCCGACCTTTTTGAGATATGGATTGTCAATGAGAGGATCAAGTTCTTTTGCTTTTGCAAGACTCTCCTGTGCCTCCTTTGTTCGGCCAAGTTCAGTGAGGGTCTTGCTTCTCCACATCCATGCACTAGCGAGTGTAGGATCCTGATAGACTGCATTATCAAGCAGAGTGAGGGCACGATCAAAGTGACCGAGTGAGTATTGGCCTACCGCATCCTTCACCCAGTACTCGGGATAATCAAGATCAGTTGTGATATTCGCGGCACTTCCTATCCCGATAGAAAGTGCAAATATTAGGAGAAAAAGAAAAATATGCCTGCAGACAGTTTTCACAGATATTCACCTGATGCTCATCATACCTTGCTCTTCCGGCCTTGATATCACTTTGCCCAGAGAAGATACTGATCTGATCCAGATCTCAAATATGGAAAGTAGATGAAAAGATGAGATGGTCTATGCCCCAATACTTGCCAGACTACACGGAGAGTCAACAAATACCCAGTATGCACGCATCGGCATCATCATCCGTGAATCAGCATGTGTATCATTACCACCATTGATGATAGAATCTTCAGTCTGTTGCTTTACCGGGTCCCATCCAATAACCTGTGTCCAGGTCTTCCTGATTGAGAGAAGTGAGTCACGTGCAGAAGCATCAGAAGCGCCTGAGAATCCAACTAGGTTCCAGCCGTTCTCAAGATCTTTTACCGGGGGCACCTGAAGAGGGTCGGAAGAATATGAGAGAGTGACTTTGTCAGGTTTTGTAGAGTAAATGAAGTACCCGTCAAGTGGTGAGAGTTTATCTTGAGCAGTAAGATCCTTCCATCCATTCCCTGCCGGATCATATGTCCAGATGCTACGACCGGCGGAGTCAATATTGGCAAATAGAGAGGCAGAATTCTTATCATCAGCAAGCCTCCTGGGAATTCCAACAAGGTTCCAGCCAGTCTGCAGTTCTACCACTCCCGAGTTGTAATCAGTGCCAGTGTCTTCTATACTGGGGGGCGCTTCAAATGTGGTTGAGACATTATCAGCAGATAACGTCGTTGAAGTATAATTGTCTGCGGCCGTACAAAGAGTAGTAAGAGATAAAGCAAGTATTATTCCCAGGATCCAAATCCTGAATCTCATCATTTCATCACCAGAATTCCGCACAATATCACTAATTATTCGTATTTGTACAGAACTATTTCGCTTTGTCGTTCCGGTTACCAGTATAAAACAGACCGGAGGACTGATATCAGGTTAAGAGAACCTGTGCAGATAATGAAGACCTACCGACTTGGGACAGACCAACTTCCATTTGATCTGGATCTCACACTTGAATGTGGACAGGTCTTCAGGTGGCAGCGAACCGGAAATCAATGGAATGGTATTGTTGCAGAAAATGTTGTGATGATCAGCCAGGACGGAGAGATTCTTACATACGACGGGATGAATGAGGCAGACCTTGTTCGGTATTTTAATCTGGATCTCAATGTTCAGGAGATTATCTCAAAGATCAGAGCTTCAATAGCCGTGTACTCAGGAGATACAGAGAGTCATAATGATCTCCAATTTGAGGCCGCAGCAGCAACGGGTTCAGGCCTTAGAATCATAAGACAGGAACCATGGGAGTGTCTTATCAGTTTTATCTGTTCACAAAACTCGAACATCCCCACAATAACGAAGAGAATTTCTCTGATCTGTGAACGGTACGGCAGACCACTTGGCAAAAAAAGATTTGGTTTTCCATCACCTGCTGATTTAGCAGAAAGAGAAGAGATGGAACTTCGTACCTGCTCTACAGGCTATCGTGCTTCCTACCTTTCTGGCACAGCACAGTATATAATCAGGAATCCCGATATTTTATCTCATATTGCCAATTGTTCGATAGAAGATGCAAAACGGGAACTTATGAAATTTCCAGGTGTAGGACCAAAAGTTGCAGATTGTGTCCTGCTCTTTGCATATAACCGCTACGAGGTTGTCCCGGTTGATGTCTGGATAAGGACGATAATCACCAGCCTCTACCCGGAAGTCAGGAACCGTAGATGTAACCGGAAGGAGTGTTCATATAATGATATTGCTAATTTTTGCAGAGAATACTTTGGGAGTTTCGCTGGTTACGCTCAGCAATATTTTTTTGCTGCAAGACAGGATCTCTCACTGAGTAAGGATCATATAGATGAGAGATCTGATCAACCTCTTTGAAATCTCGTAACTTATTCAATCAGAACCTGTCCTACATAACCCGCGTTTCCATGTTGCAGAGGTGAGTACACCCCATGCACGCATCCGAATTGCACCTTTGATATTATCCAAATCTCCGGGTCTGTTATGTGGCTTCCTGATAGCATCTGTCCATATCGCCGTCATCTCTCTAGCATAATCAGATCCCCGCCATCTTGCATCAATCACTCCAAACCTGACTCCAAAATCTTTCAGAGTATTCAGATGATCAATGAGGGATGTCTCAGCAGAATTGAAGATGTGGGTCCTTCCATTGGGATCAATGACAAAAGGAAATACCTGACCTTTCTGATCCCGGAGCGCAAATTTGATCTCCGGTCCTCCAAAGACAGGCCCACCCGGTTGATCCTCAGTGATTACTGCTTCAAGCAGACCCTGCACGATAACTGCAACGGAAGGTGAACAATTTGATGGATCTCTCTTTATAAGGGTCATGTTGATCTCATCTCCTGACATTTCACAGGATAGAGTGCAGAACTCAAAACCAGAATGTATGGATAGTGAGCAGTGGTTTGTTATGTTGAGTCCACTGTATCCACAGATCTTCATATCAGGAGTAGAGGTAAGAACCGTTTCAGCAACTCCGATACCATCCACCATCACGTACTTCACACCTACTTTTCTCAGATGTGGAAGGGCCTCGACAAGAGTATCCATTTCTGAACGGAGAAGAATTTTTGGCAATTTTATACCGACTGTTTCAGTTAGGGAGGGGCAATCGGCAAATAGAGCGAGAATTTCATCCAATAGATCCGATTGTCCGACAGGTCCTCGGACAGGATACCACTCAATATATACCCTATAAGCCCCGGCTTCAATTGCTGATAAAGCAGAGGAGGGATCTGATACCAGA
>QKDV01000199.1 GCA_003251955.1 Methanospirillum hungatei | reverse complement strand
CCAGAAAGTGACAGTGGGCATGGGAACACTCTCCTTCACGGTCGGAGAAGAATTTGTCTTCTACCGGCATGAGAAGACGTTCTATCACCAGCCTGCAATCCTGTATGCAGTATCTGACTCTGACTCAGACGACCGGATCAGGGAGGTGATCTCCCAGGTTAGAGGCTGCAAAGTCACAAGAATCGGTATAGATCTGGTTTTGAACGGGCTTGCGATCTCGGCAGATTCAGGATCTGCTGAACGGTTTGCTGCTGCTATTTCAGCGGTGGTTTCAGCAAATCCTGATCTTCCCCTGGTCTTGATTTCATCTGATCCTTCTGTCATGGAAGCAGGCCTTGCAGTCTGCGGCAATTACCTTCCGCTCATCAAGGGGGCAGATGATCAGAACTGCGAGGCATTCTGCTCTCTTGCTAAGAAGTTCGGGGCTCCGCTCGTAGTCTCCGGAACTAGTCTTGATAATCTTGCAGCAAATGCAGCCCGGTGCACTGGCCTTGGAATCACCCAGCTGATGCTGGATCTATCAGGGACTGAAAGAGAGTTTGTAAGAGCATCAACACTCGTGCGTCAGACTGCCCTTGCCAGATCCGTCCCAGGGCTTGGGTACCCTGTCTTCCTTGATGCTCGCAGCTCCGGATTCTCCGGACTTGTCACCGGTATCGTGAAATTTGCATCTGTGATCGTGGTAAATCCGCTTTCCCGGACTGAGATGCAGGCTGCCCTTGTGATGAGGCAGAACATTTACACTGATCCCCAGAAGCCGATCCAGATGACACCTGGGCTTTACCGGGTGGGAACTCCGGGACGCGATGACCCGGTCTTTCTCACTGTCAACTTTTCACTCACCTACTTTACCCTGCAGGGTTATCTTGAGTCTACCCGTCGTTCATGCTGGCTTCTGATAGTGGATACCGAGGGGATGTCAGTCCTGACTGCTGTTGCAGCCGGGAAACTGAGCGAGTCGGTAGTAAAAGATGCTATTGAAAAGTTTGCTCTCGCTGACGAAGTAAACCAGAAAACCATTATTATTCCCGGGTATGCCTCACCACTTTCAGGCAGGATCGAGGAGTACACCGGGTGGAAGGTCATCGTCGGCCCTCGTGATGCAGCAGAGATCGCATCCTTTATCGAGGAGGAGCTGAAGTAACGGATGCCAATCGTCACCTTTCTCCCTGGATTCAGGAAAGTCGAGGTCTCAACATCTGACTCTCTTATGACCGCTGCCCAGAAGGCAGGTCTTGCTATCAATGCTGTCTGTGGTGGTGTTGGAAAGTGTGGAAAATGTGTGATGTTCCACAAGTCAGGCAGGATCAGGTTTGACACTGAACGGTTCAAGGAGTTCTTCAGCCAGGAAGAGCGTGATGCAGGTGCCGTCCTCTCATGTGAGGCATATCCTGAAGATGACTGTCAGATTATGGTCCCAGAGCGGACCCTGATCCAGACCCAGCAAATTCTCATGAACGTGGTCGGGCAGGAAACTGTACTCAACCCGTCTATAAGAAAATACTTCGTGAATGTGCAGCCACCAACGCTTGCAACGCCTACCTCTGATCTATACCGGCTGTTGGATGCAGTCTCCGGAGAAGACGGACCATCTAGTAAACAGGTCTATGTGCCACTTGAGATTCTCAGGGTGATTCCCTCCATGCTCAGAGACAGTGGGTGGAAAGTCACTGTAACGATAGCCAAGTTACCTGCAGGGTATCGGATGATTGAGATCGAGAAGGGTGACACTTCAGGCAGGGTGTACGGGGCTGCGGTCGATCTCGGTACCACCACCGTTGTTGCATTTCTCCGTGATCTCAACACCGGTCAGGTCATCGGTGTCGGTTCAACCTACAACAAGCAGATCTCCTGCGGTGAGGATATCCTCTCCCGGGTCAATTACAGCAAGCGGAAAGGGCTCGGTCGGCTCCAGGAACTTGCAGTCGACTCTATCAACACCGCGATCACCATGGCAGCCAACAATGCCGGTGTTGACAGGGATGATATCTGCGAGGTCGTGATTGCAGGAAACACGATCATGACCCACATGCTCCTTGCAATTGATCCCTCGTACATGATCGAAGAGCCATATGTCCCGGTAGTAAGACGTTCGCTCACTGCTTCAGCCGGACGTGTCGGTCTATCCATAAAGCCTGATGGCAGTGTCTTCATCTTCCCCGCAGTCAGTGATTTCATCGGTGGAGACATCGTGGCAGATATCGTGGCGTCAGGGATGGCTGAAAGTAGTGACATCTCTCTCCTGATTGATATCGGTACCAACTTCGAGGTGGTCCTTGGCAACAACGAATGGATGTTTGCCTGTGCAGGAGCTGCAGGACCGGCTCTTGAAGGTGGGGAGGTTCTCTTTGGGATGCGGGCAAATCCCGGGGCAATTGAGAAGGTCACTATTGATCCTGCAACCCTTGATCTCAAGTACCACACGATCAATGGGAAGAAACCGGTGGGCATCTGTGGTTCAGGTCTCATTGATATGCTGGCCGAACTCCTCCGGTCCTGTGTCATTGACAGAACGGGGAGGATCAATACAACCATCAGTCATCCCCGTATACGCCATGGTGAATACTTCCCTGAGTTTGTGCTTGCCTGGAAGGATGAAACCGGAATCGGGAAGGATATCGTGGTGACTGAGAACGATATCAAGAACCTGATCATGAGCAAGGCCTCGACTCTTGCGGCCTGCATCGTCCTGATGAACCAGGCAGGAATAACCCGGGAGGATATCAAGAAACTCTACTTTGCAGGCGGGTTTGGAAACTACATAAACAAGGATAATGCGATCACAGTCGGGCTTATCCCTGAAGTGCCGGTTGATCGGATCATCAACCTTGGGAACGGTGCTGCAGAAGGGGCAAACATTGCCCTGATCAACAGGACTACACGAAAATTTGTTGATGATATCGCATACCGGATGGGGTACGTCGAGCTCAACGCTGAGCCTACCTTTATGGATGAGTACACAAAAGGGACGTTTCTGCCCCATACTGATCTTACCCTCTTTCCTATGGTTGAGAAAAGTCTTGAACTCTGCAGGCTTCGCCTGGAGGGAAAGTAATGGCAGGATTTCTGAAGTCACCAGGCAGCATCGCATCAGGGGTCGGCTCCCTTCCTCATACTGACCCTGGCCAGGCAGTTGATGATGTACTCAAACTCTGCCCAGCCATGCCGTATGCACCAACCCTCCCGAACATCTCACCGTATGAATCGATCATCTGGCATGACTCTGAGTTTTTGCCAGGAAGGGTGATTGAAGGTAACAAACTCTACGTGGATCGGGCCCTTGACTTCTCACTTGAGATGGAACAGGTGTATCTCGACTTCATGGAGCAGAATATTGACCGGTATGCTGCATCACTTGACTATGCAGCCGGCTACTTTGAGATGGCAAAACGAGATCTCTCAAAAGTCTGGTGTATCAAGTGCCAGGTCACGGGTCCGGTCACGTTCGGTTTGACTATCACTGATCAGGATCGCAGGCCACTTGCGTATGATGCCCAGTACTTTGACATGCTCACCAAGATGCTGGCACTGCGTGCACGATGGTACGAGATGCTGATGCAGAAGACCGGTGCTGGTCAGACACTTGTGATTATTGATGAACCGTACCTTGCTGCCCTCGGATCGTCGGTGATGCAGCTCACACCGGAGATGGTTGTATCAGTGTTTGAGGATATCGGCTCTCTCATTGAGGGTGGTATCGGGGTTCACTGTTGCTCGAACACAGACTGGGGTCTTCTTATGTCTCTGAATCTTGCAGTCATCTCTCTTGATGCATACGGAACCGCCAAAGAGTTCCTGCTCTACAGAGATCAGATCAAAACATATCTCGAAGCCGGGGGGATCATTGCTTGGGGGATTGTTCCAGCAGAACTTGATAAGTTCAACCTGGAAACGACAGATTCTCTCTGGCAACGGTATCTCTCCATCAGGGATGAACTGGAACCTGTGGTCGGTCATGACCGCTTCGATGCCCAGGCAATTATCACCCCGAGTTGTGGACTTCGTCTGGCAGATGTTCCGGGTGCGTTACGGATCATGGAAGCCGTAGCCGAGATATCAAGACGTGCCCGAAGCCTGTGATACGCTCCCACTTTTTCACAGAAACTGAAAAAGAGGCATGTGGTTTACAGGAACAATGGTGCTAAGACGACTGATACTACAGCCATCAGTTTAAGCAGGGTGTTCAGGGCAGGGCCTGCAGTATCCTTGAATGGGTCACCCACAGTGTCACCGGTGAGGGCTGCCTTATGGGCAAAGGATCCCATACCTCCGAAATTTCCACGCTCGATGAACTTTTTTGTATTATCCCATGCCCCGCCTGCATTTGCCATAAAGACTGCGAGAAGAAATCCTGAAGCAATCGATCCTACAAGCATTCCAGCAAGTGAGGTGATGCCAAGAATTTTTCCTACGAGAATTGGTGCTACGATTGCCATCACACTGGGGAGTATTGTATCACGCAGTGCGGCATTGGTTGAGATTGTGATACAGGTCTCGTAATCAGGTTCTGCAGTTCCCTCCATAAGACCCTTGATCTCTCTGAACTGACGACGGACCTCGTCAACGATTAATACCGCAGCTTTTCCCACAGCCTTCAGGGTGAATGAACAGAAAAGGAATGGCAACATTGCCCCGATGATCAGACCAACAAAGACCATCGGATCGAGTATGTCAATCGAGGGTAGGTGTACTACCTCAGTGTATGCAATGAAAAGTCCGAATGCGGTCAGGGCTGCACTTCCTATTGCAAATCCTTTCCCAACTGCTGCGGTTTTGTTTCCTACTGCGTCAAGGATGTCTGTGATTACACGAACCTCTCTGGGTTGATGACTCATCTCGGCAATGCCACCTGCGTT
>QKDV01000241.1 GCA_003251955.1 Methanospirillum hungatei | reverse complement strand
TATGAACAATTGGCAACCTATTAGTATCTCCAGTACTTAGATGTAGGAACCATCCAATCCCGACCATAAGACAGGAGCGATAATCATAACAAAAACTGCAGAGCGGGCCTTTGTCAGGGAACTTCCCGATGTACAATCCACCACCCCGGATGTCAGAATAAATCTAACACGGGTGGGCGTCAAAAACGTCAAAAAGATGGTGGAGGTATCCCGTCCAGGAAAGCGCCCGGTTATATTTATATCGAATTTTGATATCTTTGTTGACTTGCCAGGCAGTCTGAAAGGAGCAAATCTTTCACGGAACTTTGAGGTGATCGATGAGGTCCTTCAACAGGCAATTGAAGGAGAAGTCAAAGAGATTGAAGAACTGTGCAGCATGGTAGCCAGAAAACTACTTGACAAGCATGAGTATGCTGATCGAACAGAAGTACTTATGCGGAGTGAGTTCATGGTTGCCGGAGAAACTCCGGTCACAAGGACGGTCTGTCAGGAGGTTGTAAAGGTATTTGCGAGTGCAATTGCCAAACGAACCTTCAAGGATCCAATCGTCCGTAAAAGCATCGGTGCTGAAGTGACCGGGATGACTGCATGTCCCTGCGCACAGAATATCATGCAGGAGAGAGCACGGGAAGTTATGGAAGGTCTCAATATTGAAACGGCAATTATTGAGAAGTTTTTCCAAGAAGTCCCGATGGCTACCCATAATCAGAGAGGAAGAGGATTCCTCTCAATAGAGACCGACGATGAGAGCCATGTTCCACTTGATAAGATTATCAAGATTTTAAAGCAGTCGATGAGCACCCCCATCTTTGAACTTCTCAAACGAGGGGATGAAGGACATGTCGTACTTGCGGCTCACAAAAATCCAAGGTTTGTTGAAGATTGTGTACGTGAGATGGCTCGCCGTGTTCATGCCGAGTTTGGAGATCTTCCAGGTGACTCGGTAGTGACTATAGCTCAGGATAATGAGGAAAGCATCCACCAGCACGATGCTTTTGCTGAACGACAGGCAACTATAGCAGAACTATCAGATGAGATCAATGGGGAAACCCCCTAAATCTCACCCGAACAGAAAATATACTACAAGGATACATATCAGAAGAACTATCCCGGTCAAAAGAATCGCTTGTCTCCGGGTTATCATATTTGTCCGGCTGAGTTCATCCCGCATTCGAATGACATAGGCTTCATATCTGGGAAACGATTCGAGAACTCCATTCAGATCTTCTTTTGTTACTTCGTGGAAATGATGAGAACACTGATTTCTGAAGTTTACAAGCATGATGAGATCCTGTCGTGTTGCAGGATCAATGACATCGTAATCTGAAAGACGCTTAAAGATCGCTTTGTTTCGTATCTCTTCTTCCGGCCCTGCATATCCGCGAAAATAGACGGTCTCCCTACCAAGATCAATCAGGCGGTTTGCAAGAGCGAAAAGCACCATGGATAATGCATAAAAATTTCGACGATCCCGGTCCTGCCGGGTCTGTTGAATGCTGATACTTCTCGCATCTTCCAGATACTGATTGATATCAGATATGATTTTTCCTTGTTCCGGATTAAGACCGCTACCCATGTCTCTAATTTAGTTGGGCATGGTTCAGGATAAGCAGATCAGTCCCAAACGAATCAATTTTCAGGATCATAAATATTCAGCCGATTGATAAAATATAAAAAAATCTTTACTGGTTTCAAGCGCAAATAATTTTATATCATTTTTTCCTAAAAACACTAGAAAATTACCGCGTTTTATTACAACAACAGAAATTTGTCAAAATGAACTGAAATTAAGGTCTAATCTAAAGTAAAGTATTACAGAAAAAAAACATAACCAAAAACCAGCATCATACATTCTACGTATTTTTAAAAATGAAAAACTAATAGAGGAAATTTCCAATCATGGACAACTTTTCAAATAAAATATTTGAAGAGAATAATAATAATAATTTCAAGATCATGTTACTAAATGGACATTTCAAATGATAATGTAACAAAAGAATCTGCGATTTGACGCGTTTTTTTGGGAGATTTGGGGTTCAAATAACAAATTAGATATATTGTAGTCTCAAATCACCATTTGTCGTACACTGGTACGGTCGTACCCTCAGATCTCCTGAGGGCATCGCGATGAGTGGTACAGCACTGTGAACAAATCAATAATGTAGGCGATTCTCTTGTCCAAAGTAGTAGAAATTTCCCCAACCACAAGACATGAGGGACACTCCAAGCTTGTCCTCAAGGTCAACGATGAGGGAATTATTGAGCGCGGAGACTGGCTCAGTATAACCCCGGTTAGAGGCCTGGAGAAACTGTGTATCGGAAAGACGATGCACCAGGCACCAAAGATCTCATCCCGTGTCTGCGGTATCTGCCCGATTGCACACACCCTGGCAGGTATCGGAGCCATGGAAGCATCTATCGGCTGTGAAATACCTCAGGATGCATACCTTCTCAGATTAATTCTGCAGTGTGCCAACAGACTGCACAGCCACGCCCTGCACAACATCCTGGCTCTGCCCGATATGTATATCCCTGGCACTGAAACTAAGATCAATCCATTCACTCCGGAAGAACCTGTCCGCACTGTCGCAAAGCGGATCCAGCGACTCCGTGAGATCGGCCAGACTGTCGGTGAGATTGCCGGTGGAGAACCAGTTCACCCAAGCAACCCACGTGTCGGTGGAATGTATTACAACATCAGTCCACAGGCAAAGCAGAAGGTCTATGATCTTGCCAAGGAAGCTCTCCCACTGGCAATCGCACAGATGGAATTTATGATCTCTGTCTTCAAGAACTTCGAGAAGAGAGAGTCCGTAACAGTAGGAAAGAGCACAGTTGAGATGCCAGAGGAGTTCGGATACCACAACCAGGGATACATGGCAGTGGACCCGGTCTTTGAATCCTCCAGTCTTGACTTCGACCCCAAATGGGATCCAAACCGCTGGACAGATGTAACACCCTGGGACTGGTACATGGGCGAAGTAGAGGTTTCACTTGAAGACCCAGATTACCCAATCGGCGGTACCTCCAAGGTAGGAACCAAGGCATGGCCACAGATGCAGGCCTGCACCTCCATTCCACTCTACGACGGCCAGCCTGTCGAAGTAGGTCCACGTGCACGTCTGGTCCAGTTCAAGAACTACGATCATAAGGGAGCCATGGGTCTGAACATTGCCCGTGAAATGGAATACCCAGACTGTCTGTACACCATGATCGATGCCCTTGATGCACTCGACTGCAATGGCTCTGTCATTGCTGATGAGATTCCACAGGGAGACGGCAGCCTTGGCTGGAACGCCAACGAAGCACCCCGTGGAACCGATGTGCACCTCGCAAAGGTCAAGGACGGTAAAGTCCAGATGTACAACCTGCTTGTACCAACCACCTGGAACTTCCCGACCTGCAGCCGGGCTCTCACGGGAGCACCATGGCAGCTCGCAGAGGTTATTGTACGTGCCTATGACCCCTGTGTATCCTGTGCAACCCACATGCTGGTCGTAGACGAGAACAAGAAGATCATCGCCCAGAAACTCGTCCAGTGAGAGAGTCTCACGCATGTTATTCCAGGAGATCGTGATATGCGGGTGCGGTAACCCGCTCTTTGCTGACGACGGATTCGGTCCGGAAGTAGTAGAGGAACTGAAAAAGATCTCACTACCTGAAACGGTGAAGGTGATAGATGCTGGTCTTGGAGGCCCGCATTTCATCTTCACCCTACTGGATCAGTCTGAAGAGCCGGTGAAGAAGATAATCATCATCGATATTGCAGACTTTGGTGGAAATCCCGGAGAGATAACACTGTTAACTCCATATGATCTGCCTCCAGGCAAATACCGGGATGCCCACTCATGGGATCTTTCAGAGCCACTTCACCGCATAAAAGACAAGATAGACATCACGATCATTGGATGTCAACCCAAGCGTGTTACTGCTCCCGATTTAGAGATCGGACTCTCGGATGAGGTTGCAAGCGCGATTCCACGAACAGTACAGTTAGTACTGAAGTTGTTGGAGGAGCATTATGGGACTACTATCGCTGATATTCGGGAGGAAGGAGAAGAAGCCGGTGGAGGTAAAACCACCACAGCCGGTTGCAGCTCCTAAGCCCGTGGCGAGTGTGAAACAAGAATCACATAAGGAGGAAAGACCTGTGTCTAACAAAATTACTCTCGGACATGTGCACATGAGTGGGTGTACAGGATGCTGTGTCTCAATTGCAGACACATATGGGGGCCTGTTCACTCTGCTTGACAATTACGCAGATCTGGTATACACCCTAACGCTGGTGGATGTCAGACACATCCCAAAGATGGATGTTGCCCTCGTTGAGGGATCTGTATGCCTGCAGGATGAGCTCTCTATTGAAGAGATCAAAGAGACCCGTGAGAAGGCAACCGTTGTGGTTGCACTCGGTGGCTGTTCAGCATACGGGAACATTACCCGGTTCAGCCGCGGTGGCCAGTTTAACCAGCCACAGCACGAGTCCTATGTACCAATCGCCAAGCTGATCGATGTAGATGTTTACATCCCAGGCTGTGCACCAAACCCAGAAATGGTCAGGAATGTTGCTGTAATGGCATATCTGCTTCTCAAGGGCAATGACGCACAGAAGAAACTGGCAACTGCATACCTTGCACCCCTGATGGCCCTTGCAAAGGACGGATCTCGGATCGAGTCTGACAGCGAGGCCTGTGGCTGTGACGTTATGCTCAAGGTTATCAACCAGGGCCTGTGTATGGGCTGTGGAACCTGTGCAGCATCCTGTCCAGTATTCGCAATCAGCATGGAATACGGCAAGCCAAACATCGACCGTGAAATGTGCATCAAGTGTGGTGCCTGTTATGCATCATGCCCACGGAGCTTCTTCAGCTTCGATGTCTGC
>QKDV01000206.1 GCA_003251955.1 Methanospirillum hungatei | reverse complement strand
TCATGCCCTCCTTTTTTTGCCATGATGCCTATCAATCTGCGCATATATGCTGCATCATCAACAAGCAGGAGACTGCCCATAATATGTAATTTACGCCTAAATCCAATTAAGGGTTTTCATAAAGAGATTGGAGGCGGCATTCAGCCACCTTGTGTCTTACAGTTAACTTCCCAGGATTGACTCAAAGAATCCTTTCTTTTCTCCATTCCCTTTTTGGTTATGCCCTTCAAGTGCTAGGAGTTTCTCGTACAACTCCCTGGCCTCACCATGGACATTTTTCGGGATAATAACCTCTACAAGTACCAGGAGATCTCCATGTCTGCCACGTCGCCTGATCCCTTCTCCTGAAACTCTGAGACGTTTTCCTCCCTGTGTTCCTGCAGGGATTTTTACCTCAAGTTTCCTGCTGTCAATTGTTTCTATCTCTACAGAGGTACCGAGAACTGCCTGGGCTGGTGAAATCTGAACTTTAGTTCCAAGATTATCACCCTCGCGCTGGAATCGCGAGTCAGGTTTGACATGCATCTCGATGTAGAGATCACCATTTGGGGCACCATGATCGCCTGCCTCACCGTATCCTTCCATTCGCAGACGCATTCCTGTGTCAACACCAGCAGGGATATGCACTGAAACCTTTCGACGGACTTTGGCATGGCCGGTACCGCGGCAGGCTGAACATGGTTTTTCCGGAACTTTTCCTCTTCCATGACACATGTCGCAGGTTCCCTGCCTGACAAAGTTACCGAACGGAGTCTGGGTCTGTTGTCTGATCTGTCCGGACCCGCCACACTTTGGACAGTTCTTTACGTTCCTGTTCTCACTACCGGTTCCTTCACAGGTTTGACAGGCCTCTGCATGCATCACCTCGATCTCTTTGTCAAGGCCGAATGTGGCATCTTTCAGTGTGATGTCCATTCGCATGAGAAGGTCATCACCCCTCCTCGGACCACGCTGTCTTCCGCCACCGAACCCTCCGAAGATGTCACTGGCAAAGTCGAAGATATCACCAAATCCTGAGAAGTCTGCGTTAAACCCACCGCTGTACCCACCACCGCCGTAGGATCCCTTGGAGGCATTGGTGAAGTTTTCATGCCCCATCTGATCATACTGGGCCCGTTTCTGGGCATCAGACAGGACACTATACGCCTCATTGATCTCCTTGAACTTGTCCTCTGCTCCAGGGTCCTTGTTAACGTCTGGGTGGTACTTCCGGGCAAGGTTGCGGTAGGCTTTTTTTATCTCCTTGTCATCGGCTGTCCGCGAGACGCCGAGTCTGTCGTAGTAATCTCCCGCAACCATGATTCAGGTTCACTCCTTCTTCTCGGTGAAGTCGGCATCAACGACGTTGTCTTCAGCAGGTTCTGAGCTCTGCTGTTCTCCTGCGCCTCCGGCCTGTTGCTGGGCTGCCTGTTCCTCTTGAACCTTCTGATAGATCTTGGTGGTTATTGTGTAGACAGCCTCGGTCAGATCTTCCATTGCTTTCTTGATCTGGTCGGAGTCGGTACCCTCAAGTGCCTTCTTGACGACCTCGATCTGATCGCGGACCTTGGTCTTGTCTTCCTCTTCGATCTTGTCCTCAGACTCTTTCAGGAGTTTCTCAGCAGAGAAGACTGCCATGTCGGCACTGTTGCGGACTTCAATCTCCTCTTTCTTCTTGGTATCTTCTTCCTCGTACTTCTTGGCGTCGTCGACCATCCGCTCTATCTCATCATCAGAGAGCTTCTTGCTTCCCTTGATGGTGATCTTCTGCTCGTTTCCGGTACCGAGGTCCTTGGCAGATACATGGATGATACCATTTGCATCGATGTCAAAGGTGACCTCGATCTGTGGGATACCACGTGGTGCCGGGGGAATACCGGTCAGCATGAACTTTCCGAGAGTGAAGTTGTCTGCTGCGAGCTTTCGCTCACCCTGGACCACATGGATCTCTACTGAAGTCTGGTTGTCTGCTGCAGTGGAGAAGACCTGGCTCTTCTTGGTCGGAATGGTTGTATTCCGTTCGATGATTGGAGTTGCAATTCCACCGAGGGTCTCGATAGAGAGGGTCAGCGGGGCTACATCGAGCAGGACGATATCGCTGGTCTCACCGCCAAGGACTCCTCCCTGGATAGCTGCACCGACTGCAACACACTCATCAGGGTTGATTCCCTTGTCAGGTTCTTTCCCGAGGATCTCTTTGACCTTCTGCTGAACGAGTGGAACACGGGTGGAACCTCCTACGAGCAGCACATGATCGATATCAGACGGGGTCATACCTGCGTCAGAGAGTGCCTGTTTGACCGGTCCGATGGTGCTCTCAACCAGGTTGCCGATGAGTTGTTCGAACTTGGATTTGTTCAGGTCAATGTCCAGAAATTTCGGACCGCTTGAGTCGGTGGTGATGTATGGCAGGTTGACATTGGTCTTCTGCTTCTGCGAAAGTTCGATCTTTGCATTCTCGGATGCATCACGCAGACGCTGCATTGCCATTGGATCCTTGGTCAGGTCGATGCCTTCTTTCTTCTTGAACTCCTCAACCAGAAAGTCAGTGACAAGCTTATCAAAGTCATCACCACCGAGGTGATTGTTACCTGCGGTTGCCTTTACTTCGAAGACTCCGTCTCCAAGTGTCAGGATTGAAACATCGAATGTACCGCCACCAAGATCGTATACCAGGACGGTCTTATCCTCTTCTTTGTCAATGCCGTATGCAAGTGCACTTGCTGTCGGTTCGTTGATGATACGGAGCACTTCAAGCCCTGCGATGGTACCTGCATCCTTGGTTGCCTGACGCTGAGCATCATTGAAGTAGGCAGGAACGGTGATGACTGCTTTTTTTATCTCCTCACCAAGGTATGCTTCTGCATCGCTCTTGAGTTTCTGGAGGATCATCGCAGAAACTTCCTGCGGGCTGAAGTTCTTTCCATTGAGGGTGAACTTCTTGTCAGTACCCATGCTCCGTTTTACTGATATGATGGTGTTTTCGTGGTTGGTGATTGCCTGACGCTTTGCAAGGCTGCCAACAAGTCTCTCGCCATCCTTAGTGAAGGCTACAACTGACGGTGTAGTTCTGCCACCCTCTGCGTTCGGAATGACAACAGCCTTTCCACCTTCCATGATCGACATGCATGAGTTGGTTGTTCCAAGATCAATACCCAGAATTTTTTCACTAGCCATTTTATTTACTCCTTTGATTGTTTTGAATCGTTTCCACGCGATACTGTCACTTTAGCCGGTCTGATTACTCTGCTTTTCAGGCAGTAACCCTTGCATACTTCATCACAGACTATCCCTTCATCCTTCTCTGATGGAACATAAGCTATTGCCTCATGCCGGGCTGGATCAAATTTTTCACCAGTTGATTCATAGGACTCAATTCCCTGCCTTTCAAGAACATTTTCAAGCAGTTTCTTGATCTGGTTCATTCCTTCATGATCAGCGCCCTCTGATACTAAGGCACGTTCAAGGCTGTCTGCAACCTCAAGCATGTCTTTAGCAAACCGTTCAATTGCTGAACTGGTTCGTGACTCCAGATCCCGGGCACTTCTCTTTCTGAAATTTTCAAAGTCTGCTGCAAGTCTCAAATAACGACTATGGAGTTCGTCATACTCTCCCTGTAGGATTTCCAGGGGGGTCCGCTCATCCTGGGGAGGGGATTCCTCAGGAATCAGTTCTCCTGCTTCACCCTGATCTTCTCTGGGTTCCTGCGGAGCCCCTTCATCTGCGGAATTAATCATACGTGCTCACCATATCTGTTGTAATGTGGTTCTATATATTATTTATTCAACATTCGCTATCACTACTACATAAAAATACCTCAAGCAAAACAAAAATTTCAAAAAATTTCAACCTTTTTGTAGAATCTGCTTTAATATTTCACTTTTAGAAATTGCGCTTTAACTAACTTTAGGTTACTGTAATGCCATCCAGAAAAAACCTGCAATTACTGACACTCCATTAGCACAGAGTGAACATATACAGGCATAACGTAGATTCACGCAGAAAAGCAGCCAGATTAGAATCATCTCTGTCAATACAACTCCGGTTTCCAGAGCGAGCAGAGGAATGTCGAGAAATATCAACCCGTAATTCATCAGTGGATTCGTGACTCCGTTGATGAGTATGGTGTAGATGAAAAGGTTCACCGGTTCACTTCTGATCAGAAGGAACAAAGTCAGAAATTCGATGAGGATGGTTCCGATCAGTGCAGATACCAGTGAAAGTAAGAGTTGATTCACCTGATTCTCCGTCTTATCAGGATGAAAAGTATTACAATGACCGACAGGAGAGGTACAAAAAAGAACCAGAGGTTGAGAAGAATAAGATTCGGATTATGCATTCAGATTCTTCTAATGATTTTTTGTTTTTAATAATTAGTAATCCCGTGGTCAGATCTTTTCCAGTAATGTTTCAGGTGAGAACAACTGATTGATATCATTCAGCCCAGCAGCTTCGGTATCCTCGGGTTTACTCATTTCAATCTCTTCTGAGCTTGTTCCGTTTTCATACTGGTAGATAGTTTTTAGCCTGGTTACATTCAGAATCTTGTCATTGATCCCGTCTATCCTGAGAAGAACAGTGAGATTGCGTACCTCTAATGTCTCATTAAGGGTGGTTGCCACTGGAAGTAACAGTTCAGATGTTGCAAGTGGTACTGATTCAAAATATGCAGAAAGATTCTTCTTTTCGTTATCAGATGAATTGAGTTCTTCCTTGACAGCAGGATCAAGATCGTTCTGCTTTATGGCATGAAGGATAAATCCATCCAGTTTGTACCCTCCACCAAATGTTCCATTGACAACGAGTGAGGGATATTCATAATTCCAGATCTCACTGCTTGTCAGGAACTGGTAGTCCGGATATGCCTCGGTGTTGTTGATGACATACTGGTAGGTCTGTTGTTTCATTCCTGTAA
>QKDV01000068.1 GCA_003251955.1 Methanospirillum hungatei | reverse complement strand
ATAAGCAAAGCAAGCAATGTCTCGATGATCAGGATCATGTATCTTGCGAGATTGAAATCTTCGGCCTGCATCCCCGGTACAAGGATCATGAGGGTCAGCACTATCATGGAGACAAGAATGATCAGAAGGAGAATGAGGTAAAACCCGACGAGCCTGATGCCTTTTCCCCATCGGAGCCTAATTGTCCTGGTGAGAATGATGATGTTTGTGGAAATACAGTCCACAAAGATGAACTGGAGCAAAGAACTGATCACCACATATATCATTCCTGCTATCATCAAGCCGGCAGCGAGCGTCATCAGGAGATCTGTGTATCCTGTGATCGTTGCCGGACAGGACAGACTGACTGGAACCCCTGTCTGTGTTGGCTCGGCCCTAAAGGGGTTGATCACAACACCGCCGAGGAAAAGGGCAATTATGGCGAGACGGATCCAGACTCCTGTTCGTGGGGGCCAGAGCAGGTTCCACGTCCTGTTCATTGCCTCGTCAATGGAAGATATCACATCATGACCCATGGCTGATCCTGATTTTGCTCCTGCTTTTTTGTTCTTTTTGATCAACAGGCTTCACGTATCTACAACTAAGTTTACTCTCCATTTTTCTTAATGGGCAGGAACTGCATAATGGCCTGGTTTTGCAGATTGTATTTCCCAGGAATACGAGCTGGGCGTGAAAGTCGTTGAAGAGTTTCGTATCGGACTCCAGCCTTATGGTAAAAAAATCCTGCATCTGCTGGTATGATATGTCTGCATCAAACCATCCGATCCTTGAACCTATTCTTCTCGTATATGCATCAACAACGAAGACTGGCTTTTCACATGCATAGAGAAGAATAGAGTCAACCGTTTCTGGCCCGAACCCCTTGAGTTCAAGCAGGAATCCGCGAAGAGTGGATGTATCTTCCTTGTTCATCAGGGTGCTGTCACCATTATATTGCTCAAAGAAGAATCTGACAAATTCCTGCAGGCGTTCCGCTTTCTGGTTATAATAACGTGATGATCTGATCAACGGTGCAATCGTTTTGGGGGAGTTTTGTAGGATATGCGCTGGGTCAAGAAATCCGGCATCCTTTAGTGACCGCACTGCCTGTGATGCCCCGCTCCATGAGACATTCTGAGCCAGAACGGTACCAACAATTGTTTCAAACCATCCGTCAGCTGGCCACCAGCCACGCTCACCAAACGAGGCGAGCAGGACCTGATAATATACCCGGAGGTCCTCGCCTGTTAATTCCTGCTCCTCTGTAGATCTACTGTTCATACTTGCCTGATACAGGTTACGACCAGCCTGACTGCCTCTCCCATGCTGCAAATCGCTGACGCAGCATAATTAGTTCCTCTTCTGTGAGATCCTTTCCATGCCGTCGTGCAAATATTTGTGCTAACTGATCAGCGATATTCTCTGCAACTGCCCCCCGTTCACGACAGGTAACGTAAACCCTGGTTTCAGCAAGAGCAGTGGTCACCCCACATATCGGGCAGAGCATATGATGCCGGTAATCGGGTGCAGTCATTAGATGCGAGCACCCCCCGCACCGGATCACCAAATACATGGCTGATTCTTAGCTCTGCGACTCCAGATGAACCTTCCGGATACTATAGAGCATGTCTGTCTCAATATCCATTCTCCTCATCAAAGGTGGAAACCAAATCGATATATGAGATTACTGCTGCACCCCTTAAGAACAGGCGAATTTATGGATCCTTCAATTTCGGTAATCGGCCTTCATGGCCTTCCCCTTATTAGAAAAGGGGATGATATTGCGGCACTGATCTGCGATGCTGTCACTCTGCAGGATGGTGACATCCTTTGCATTGCCACAACAATTGTATCGAAGGCAAACGGGTACTCAAAGCTGCTTGATGAGGTCACTCCGGGTGATAAGGCATGTTGTATCGCATCGATAACCGGTGAAGATCCCAGGTTTTTGCAGGTTGTACTGGACCAGGCCGCAGATGTAGTGATCGAGACACCATTCACCCTAACTGCTCTTCCCTGTGGCCACGTTGGTGTTAGATCCGGTGTTGATGCAAGCAATGTAGAACATGGTTATGCAATTTATCTCCCTCCCGATCCGATGAAAGAGGCACAGGGGCTTGCTGATCGTATCTGTGAGATCTCTGGTGTTTCATGCAGGGTGATTCTGACTGATACGTGTGGTCGGGCATTCAGGAGAGGTCAGACCGGTCATGCTATCGGGTGGAGTGGCATGGCTGCAATCAGGGACTTCAGAGGTGATACAGACCTCTTCGGAAAGGTCCTTGAGATTACAGAAGAAGCGGTTATCGATGAGATTGCGGGTTTCTCTAACTTTGTTATGGGTGAGAGCAACAATGGCGTTCCAGTCGTGTTATTCAGGGGCTGCCCTGCATGGACCGGGCATGATGACATCTACTTCACAAAACAGGAAGACATCATCAGACGTTCTCTACAAAAAGAAGGATGTTAGAATTTGACCAGGTTAGCAGCGAAGATGATTACTGCGACACCAACTGCAACACCGAGGACTACATAGGGGCTGATATGGACTGCCCGCCGGTCTTCACTGTCATAATAATTGACGAGACCGGCAGAAGATATAAGTCTTCCACCCGCTTTCTTTGCCATACGTACAATTCGACGGCTGATTATTTAAAAGCAGGTTCAGGAGCCTTCACCGATGGATGAGAGATCCTATAGCGGAATGGTATTTCTCGGTGACATTCCAGTGCCCAGTCCGGCAACTATTGTCGTTAGAGACGGTGTAATTGCTAAGATCGAGGATGAAAAGCATGCACCAGAACGTTGGATCTGTCCTGCATTCTTTAATGCACACACTCATCTTGCTGACACGGTTGCCATGGACCTTCCTTGTTCTGGTGATCTTGAATCTCTGGTCACCCCTCCCCAGGGGCTGAAACACCGGATCCTGGCAGAAAGTCCATCAGATAAACTTGTGACAGCGATGAGGAGATCGATAACTTCGATGATCCGGAGTGGAACTGCTGGATTTGCTGACTTCAGAGAGGGTGGAGTTGGTGGTGTTTCGCTTCTACAGGATGCATGTAGAGGTCTTTCATGCCATCCGGTCATCCTGGGAAGAGAAGGTGGTGAAGAAGTAAGCGACGGTGCCGGTATCAGTAGTGCCCGGGATATCGACTCATATGCAGAGATTGTAAGACGAATGAAACGTGATGGGAAGATTGTTGCTTTTCATGCAGGTGAGAAAGACAGTAGCGATATTGACGCAGCACTTGCGTGTGAACCTGATCTTCTTGTCCACGCAACACATGCGGCACCTCATCAGATCAGGACCATAGCAGATGCAGAAATCCCAGTGGTAATTTGTCCGCGGTCTAACTTTCTCCTAGGTGTGACAGCTTCGGCAGATCATCCACCTGTCAGACAGATGATAGAGCAGGGAGTGCGTATCCTTATTGGCACGGATAATGTCATGTTTGTCCAACCGGACATAATGCAGGAGATTTCTTTTGCGTATACTGTATACCAGATCCCTCCTGCAGAGCTCCTCGGTGCTGCGACAGCTGGTCTTGAAATTGCAGGAATAAATCACTCAATAAAGGAAGGAAATCCTGCAAATTTTAATATTTTTGATGTTTCTGATTCAAATCTTCTATTCTCCCACGATCCTGTTGCAAGCATTGTAAAACGGTCTCCAGTAGACCGGATCTGCGCAAGGGTTTTTTATATTGAATCGAAATTATTGAACATCATTTAGGAGGGGACCACATGTATAAGACAATTCTCGTTGCGATTGACGGTTCTGCGGTTAGTGAACAGGCGTTCGAAGCTGCCGTAGATCAGGCACAAGCATGGAAAGCAAACTTGCATGCGGTCTACGTCGTTGAGACCGGCCTGTTTACCGATATTCCGGTAGACAGCAAGCTTGAAGTGATGTACAGCCTGCTTGAGCAGGAGGGATCCGGAGCACTTGACCGGGTCAAAGAGATTGCAAAGAAGAAAAATACTGATGTGCAGACACACTTTGAACAAGGTCATGCTGGTGACACAATCATTGCTACTGCCCAGAAACTGAATGCAGACCTGATTGTGATGGGTTCACATGGAAAGAGCAATGTGGATCGCCTCCTGCTTGGCAGTGTTAGTTCATTTGTGGTAGAACACAGCGTGGTCTCAGTTCTGGTGGTGAGATCATAGTAACGGCTCAACTGGTATCTGACTACATGACGAGTGATGTCGTCACAGTAGAAATTCCAGGAAACCGTGATGATGTTCTCAAAATTTTAAAGCGTACTGGTATTAGTGGTGTCCCGGTTCTCAAGGAAGGGAGACTGGTAGGGATCATTACTCGAAAAGATCTCCTTCACAAACCTGAAGAGAATCAACTTGCGTTGTTGATGACCCCAAATCCGCTCACCATCCTGCCCAATGCAACCATCTTTGAAGCAGCAAAGATGATGACTGATTATAAGATTCGCCGTCTCCCTGTCGTTGACGATGCGGGTGAATTAATTGGTCTTATCAGTGTTGCTGATCTGGTACTCGCAATTGCCAGGATGAAGATTGAAGAGGAGATCAAAGACCGCCTGACCAGTCATACCTTTGCACTCTGGGAGGAGACACCTCTGCCACTTGTTGGGAGAGTCATGGAGATATCAGGATTTGAAGCTATCCCGATTCTAAGCAAGGAGAGTAAATTACAGGGGATCATATCAGAGCGTGACCTGATAAGGTGTGCAATGATTGAGGACTCTGTCGAGACTTCAGATCTTTCCACAACCGGGACGGATGATGATGAATGGACCTGGGAGAGCATCAGAGATGTTCATCACATCAGCTATGGTATCTCCCGTGTTCAACTCCCAAACCGCCCTGTCAAACAGGCAATGGTGACCAATGTAGTTATGGTTCCACCAAATGCTGAGGTCAGCGAGTGTGCCCTGAAGATGAAACGGGCACGTGTGGACCAACTCCCTGTTGTAAACGGGGACAACCGGCTCAAGAGTGTTCTCTTCGATCGGGACCTCATCAAGGTCCTTCTTGATGAGAAATATCAATAACAATCTTTAAATTATTGCAGGATGCTCTTAGCATAGGCATTTTTGCACCCTGCAATCCTTCTGCACTGCATTTATATTATTCCTGGTGTTTGCTATGGCAGAACAGAATGAAACTATGAAAGGAACAACCACCGTCGGCATTGTATTTGAAGACGGGGTAGTGCTCGCCAGCGAAAGGCGGGCAACGATGGGTTTTTTGATCTCGAATAAAACTGCTAAGAAGATCTATCAGATCGGCTCACGGATTGGTCTCACCACTGCCGGTGGTGTTGGTGATGCTCAGCAACTGGCCAGACTGATGACAGTGGAGGCAAACCTCTACGAAATTCGACGTGGGAAGACCTTATCTGTCAGCGCTGCATCAACGCTTCTCTCCAATATTCTGCATGGAAACCGGTATTATCCGTTTTACGTGCAGCTTCTGATTGGAGGAGTTGATGAATCTGGTCCGGTACTCTTCTCAGTGGATGCTGTTGGTGGCTCTTCACGAGAGGATAAGATCGTTGCAACCGGTTCAGGTTCTCCGATGGCATACGGAGTACTTGAAGATCGGTTTAAACCTGCCATGACCGAGAAGGAAGCATCTGAACTGGCAGTGCGTGCACTGCGGTCAGCAATCAAGCGTGATGCAGGTTCAGGGGAGAGCATGGCAGTTGTGGTCATCACGAAAGAAGCATATCGTGAGTTATCTGAAACTGAAGTTACCCAGTTAATACCAAATTAAATATCCATTTTCAATTTTTTACTGCTTTTTTAGGACGGTTGTAATGTTAATCGAGGAACGACTCAAGGAACTGCATGAGAAGATCAAGCGAAAGGTACCAAAAGGTATCACAGTTGCATCGGTAGAGTTTGAAGGGCCTGAACTGGTCATCTATACAGATGATCCAAAGGGTTTTGCTGATCAGGATGATCTGATTAAGATCCTTGCCCGGGAACTTCGCAAGCGTATCGTTGTTCGGCCGACGATCCTGGAGGATCCTGAACGGGCAGTCACTGCTATCAAAGAGGTAGTAGGAGAGAACGCAGGGATCACTGACATATTTTTTGAACAGGATACCGGTGAGGTGCTCATCGAGGCTGAGAAACCCGGTGTTGTTATCGGAAAAAACGGGGCAACACTCAGAGATATTACTAAGGAGATTGGATGGACTCCAAAGGTTGTACGGACACCGCCAATTGAGTCCTCTACTGTTAAACAGGTCCGACAGTATCTCCGTGCAGCACACCAGGAGCGTAAGGAACTGCTACGGAGAATCGGGCGTCGCATCCATCGTGATGTTATAGC
>QKDV01000263.1 GCA_003251955.1 Methanospirillum hungatei | reverse complement strand
AAGGAGAAGAAGTCTCCAAGTTTCCAGACAACTTTTCCTTCATGGGCTGGGAGTTCTGCAATCTCGGCAAGGGACTTCCCTGCAAAATTGTCTGGTGATACACTGTAGCACTCGAGGTACAGTTCAGGCTGCTGTGCCAGGGTCATTGTTACGGTTTCCATATTTTTGCACCTCAGGCTACATCCACTTCAAGTGGCCGTGGGTTGTATACATGGTCGTCGAACACTGCGTAATTTTCATAGTTAACGGTGTAACTCTTGGTGAACTTCTCTTTGATATCACGCATAACCTGAGCGTTTTCAGGCATGTTGACCTTGGTCCAGATTGTGTATCCCTTCGGTTCTGCTACAATCTCACCATTCTGGACGATAACGACTCCTTCCTTGATAGTATAGGCGGTATTGCTGAATGCCTTTTCAATCAGTTCTGGGTCGGTTGGGAGCTTCTTGGCATCAAGGTCGTAGATAGAGACATTTCCATCTGCGCCTGGAGCAAGGCTGCCAAACATATTGGACATACCGAGTGCCTTGGCCGGACCTGCACGGGTCATCATTGCAATATCGTATAGGTTGAGTTCACGGTCCATGGAAGCGAGGTCGGTTGCAGCGATAACCTTGTCCTTGCGCTTCATTGAATCAAGGGTTGCGTCACGGGCTTTCTTGGACATGAGCCACTTGATAACACGTGGGTACCGGCTGAATGGTCCTCCGTTCGGGTGATCTGTGGTGAGGAAGGTTCGCATCATGTCCTTTGCATAGAGCCCGATCTCAAGTCCGACTGCCCACTGGATACCAATGACAGCGACATCCTTGTCGTACACAAAGGGCACGATACCAGATCCGGTCTCGAGTTCAACATCACAGTTTGCCCACTTACGGTGGTTGAGTTCCATTAGGTGGTGCTCGAACGGACCGTCTGCGGTCATGGTGGTTGTCTCATCAAGAGTGACACATCCAAGATCGATGGTGATGTTTTCGGTCTTGTTGACGTAATCCATGACTTCCTTTGCTGCTGAACCAAAGGTTGCCCAACTGTCTCCCTTATAGGAGTGGAACTGCAGGTGAGTGTTATGCAGGACCTGGGTTCTGCCAAACTTGTTCTTTGCCTTGTATCCTTCTGCAAGCTTCAGGGTATCAAGGGTGTCGGTGTAGTTGCCAGGGTTTCCGAGGTTGTTACCGTGCAGGTGAATTGAGTGTGGTAGACCGAGGTACTCGTTTGTCTCGATCAGACCAGTTATGATCTCGGCAGGGGTGATGTCGAAGTATGGAACCGGGTCATGGATGGTGTTACAGTTCTCTCCCCATGCCCAAGCTTCTGTGCCGCCTGGATTGACAATCTTAAGACCAACACCATAGGTCGCTTTCAGGAGCCATGCGATATATGCTGCGTTGTTCTCGATCTCCTTGTTCTTGAGGTATTCAAAACAGAACCAGTTGTTCCCGAACACCGGCATGGCACTGATATCGAGGATTGGTGTGTCCCTGATCTCTTCATGCACGTGGGGTGCCATGAGCGGTGGCATTGCTGCCTCATTTACATAGGTGTATCCCATACGGGAGTATGCGTACCCTGTCTTCCAGGTTGTCGGAATAGAGAATCCCATCTCCATCCGGTATCCCTGCTTGACAATACCCCCACGGTATTCACCACGGAAGAGTTTGTCCTCAGGCCGCATCTCACGTCCAAGGTTGACTTTCGGACCTACTACGTGGGTGTGAATATCTACACCACCGGCCATCACAGTCTTGCCACTGGCGTCGATGCTCTTTGCCTTTGAAGAGACCTTCTCTACAATTTTGCCGTCCTTGATGGCGATATCTGCCTTGTCTCCCTTAACTCCGGAGATTGGATCAAAGACGTATCCGTTCTTGATGATCAGTTCAGACATATTCAGGCCCCCTTTGCGTTGAGTTCGTCAACGCGGTCAGCAATCTTATTCAACAGTTCTTCATCGGTAAGGAGACCCTGAGGATCGAGAACCTGTCTGAACTGGATTGGCACGTTATCCATCCGGTAGACGATTCCACCGGTGTCAACTCCACAGATACAGACCGGAATGTGCAGATCAGCGATCTCTGATGCCATGCAGACGCTTGGATCGATGGTAACCCATGGATGCTTCTTCAGGTGCTGGACTGCCGGAATTGGGAAGTGAGCACCTGCATCGGTTCCGATGTTGATGAACATATCCACTTCATCACGCATTGCCATGTCCACAGAACTGGTCTCACCAGGGTTCATGTGTGCATAGTTCTTCTTGGTGAGGTCAAGGCAGTACGGGAATCCGAAAGTCCATGACCAGACAACACCAGGACCTGCAATGTTGTAGTGTCCACGCATTGCCATGATCGTCCACTTTGTGACTTTGTTCATGTCACGCATGAGGGAGATAGCAATGTCGATGTTGTGGTTACGTCCATCTGAGTGGGTAAGTCCCATACCATAGAAGACGGTTCCAAACCGTGCTTTGCTCATGATCTCAGCGACCTGAAGGATCTGCTCCTTTGGAACATCTGCAACAACATCAGGAAGGTCATCTCCATGTCCATGCATGACCATTCTGAATGCATCAAAGAGTTCGTAGTCGTGTCCCTGTTTTACACGGACATGGATGTCTGCAACGTTTGCAGTATCGGTGTACCGTGGGTCAATAACAATGACTGTCCTCTTCTTCTGTCCCTTTCCTGTAAAGAATCCACGAGGGAAGATTGAGTACCGGGACATGTGGCGTGGGTGTGCATGTGCAGGGTTTGAACCCCAGTACACGATCACGTCTGCACGGTTCTTGACTTCTCCAAGGGTGCAGGTCGGGTATCCATTATCAAATATTGCGAGGAAAGACGGACCGTGACAGATGGTTGCACAATTATCAAGGCATCCACCAGCGGATTCCATGACACGGGCTGCTGCTGCCTGACCTTCACAGTTGGTTGAGCCGAACCCGTACATGAGTGGCTTTTTTGCCTTGTAGAGGCGCTGGGCAGTCCACTCGATGGCTTCTTCGTAGCTGATATCTTTAGTGGAGCCATCAGGCTGGCGCAGTCGTGGAAGTCTTATCCGGTGCTCTGAACTGCCGTGCTTGAAAATTTCGGTTCCGATTGCACAAACATTCTCAACTTCAAGCACCTTTTTCCCGTCATCAGAGACGGTAACTCTGACATCATCGCAGGAGCAGCCACAGTATGGGCATCCCACATTCTCATAAACCTTTGGCATTATTCCTCACCCTTCCACATGCCTACTGCACCCTGAACCAGATGGAGAGCAGTCTTCAGTTTCTCTTCCGGTGCAGGCTCTACAGTTACCGGGAACCCGCTGTACTGTGGTGTACCGGTTGACTGGGTACGGGGTGGAACAACCTGGTTTGCCCAGACGCCCTGTCTGATATGACAGAGACCAGGGTATACGGTCTGTCTGCCGACAACAGCTTTGACGATGACCTGACCGCTCTCACTGGTGACTCTGACATTGGTGTTCTTTAAAATTCCCAGTCTCTTCATATCCTGTTCATTCATTTCAATGATGTTACAGGCATCGAAGTATTCTGGAGAAGTTTTCCCTATTTCCATAGCGACGCCCTCTTCGAAGGCACGCTGGGTTATCATGTTTAAGGTGTTATTTTCAGCCATAGGATCTCCCGAAAATCCTACTCGTCGTGTTCAGGTGTTGATCAGGTCTGAACCATACGTATCCGATCGACTTCTTGAGTAGAGGAGCCTACCGTAAGGATCTGGTATGGTAGATTCAGAGATCACAAGTATCAGCCGAACCCGATCGGCTCAAATCAAAGATCTCAATTCACAGTCTGAATCTTCGTCCATACGGATTATCATCCGGAGGAGGATCACCAGACCTAATCTGCAAATATACATCAGTTTTAATTTATTATATAAACCCAAGGGGCAGGAAAGTTAGGCATATTCACGAGTTCATCTGAAAAACTAAATGCGCCATAAACTGCGACAATATCTGACATTTTCTACGTTTTATCTAATTTGGTGATAGATCATTGAGTGACCATTTGTTGGATATGATCTTTTTTAACTCGATCTTTGTGGTGCCGCAATAAATCATTAGATAAATGTTATGCCTGGGGGGTTTAACACGTTATATTTTATTATCGCGAATGATTAATCTACTTTGATTATGATGCCCCATAAATCCGCAGTCACAGTTACTCTTGAGAGTGATTCCAAAAGTTAGGCACAATTGACGATCAATATATGCCACAATCAGACAGATATAATACTTGAAACGCAGGTTTTCTGAAGGATGTACAATGAGGAACATCGTGATATGAGTTTTTCAATAAAATACAAAACCCAAGTCCTGACGTCAGTTGAAGGTCAAATACTTGAAAGATCAGCCCGATGTAATGCCTAATTTTTTCCGATAATTTTTGTGAATACCTATGAAGAGTTTTATCCGGAAGAAGGTCATCAAAGGACATGAATATCTGTATGAAATAACCCCGTATTTCGATTCTGATAGCGGTAAATGGAAGCAGAAATCCCGGTACCTGGGTAAGAATGTTGAAGGTGAGCCGGTTAAAAAGGGAAAACCTACTACTCCGAGTCAGGTTTTTGATCTCGGCCAGTATATTCCTCCCTTCTGGGCGATCCATGAGTATAAGATACTGGAGGCATTAATCTCATGTTGTTCACCTGTTGAAGCAGCAACCCTTGTAATGCTCGCAATCAATCGGTTGATGGAGCCATGTCCACCTGATAATCTGGTAACGTGGTATACAGGTACCTGTCTGCCTCGCCTAATATCAAGTCCTGTCCTGATTTATCCGTAGAAGAGGTTATTCAGACTCTTGAGAATGTGTCAGATACTCCGGTAACCGGCATGTTTGCCAGGATGTTCTCTCTTATCAACAAATTATCTGATCAACGGGTATTGATGACATTACAGGGCACTTCACCCTGTCAGACCAGTATCCCTTCAGCAGGTCCAGGAATTGAAGGATGTCTTGAGCGGGATCTCATGATGAGGCTCCATTATGATCCCATCATGAATATTCCGGCAGGATGTGATTTCTTTTCTTTCCAAAAACAGGCAATCGAGGATTCAATTACCCAGGTTAAATCAGGACATATACCTGGTGGAATTATTTTACCCAGTTGGGATTTTATGTCACCTTCATTGATTCCATTCATCTATGAAAGTGAATGCCCGTTTATTATCAGGGCAGATATCGGGTATGAGCCGCTTGCATCCCTTATCTCTATATCCGGTGAGCAGGCTTACCATTCGGCAAGTATCAGGTATTACCAGGGACAGGCCTGTTATGTCAGATCCTTCACCCCAAAAATTGGTGGTCATGCCGTGAAGGGATATTTCTTGCATAATATCAAAAAAGAGCAATCTGATCGCTTATTATTCCATAAAAATCTACAAAACATCAGGGATATGATCCAGGAGATGAGTAGGAATGGCTGGATTGCAGAGGAAACACTGCAAGAGATTGCAGGTCCATTCAGATCTTTTTTTGTTCGTGAAGAAAACGGGGAGGTAACAACAATACGTCGCAATGAAGAGGCAATTAGTCGGTTTCTTGTACAGTTTGGAAAAGATGGGGTGTTATATCTGGGTGATTTCACGTGGGAATTCTGTTTTAACCTTGTAGACCTCAGAAGAACATTTGAAGCAGAGATTAATGCCTATATTCACCAATTTGAACGAGACTATGCAAATTTTCGTACAGAACGAATAAAAGCGGGGATCTATTTCGTTGCCTTTCT
>QKDV01000004.1 GCA_003251955.1 Methanospirillum hungatei | reverse complement strand
ACCAGGGCAGGCCAGGCTTCCTGGTACGGTGATCCATAGAGGAAATAAAGAAGCCTGCCTCCCAGAATTGAGCCTCCGATACAGACCGGCAGAGCAAGAAGTAGTGAGTAGGACAAAGCACTGGCAAGATACGCAGATATTAGATCCTTTCTTCCCTGATGCTGCCAGGCAGAAAACTTCGGGTACAGAATCGTCTGGAGTGCAAGGGCCGTAAAGAGTGAGAATGAAGCAAGTTGGAGAGAGATACGATAGAGCCCAACCTCACTGGTCGAGTCAAAGTAACCAAGAAGGATTGTATCGATATTTCCATACAGAACCATTCCCCCGGATGCAAGAAGAGACCAGAACGAGAATCTGATGAGATCTTCTGCCGACCGGGTGGTAAACCGGACAGGCATAACCCGGCAGAGGGGAATGAGGTACAGAAGTCCGGCTATAAGACCGGCAACCACTCCTCCTGCAAGGCCAGCAACCCCGTATCCTGCTACGACAGCCGAAGTCTGAACAATGATCCTGATAAGATTGTTTACCAGGGTGCTAATCTGTAAAAATCCCGCCCTACCAGTGCCATACACCCATGTCCCTGCAATATCTGATAACGATGTAACTGCTACAGCAAAAAGGAGCCAGGGAAATAGCCCGGTAAATGAGAAATCATAGAAATACGGTGAGATCAGAACCAGGAATATAAGTGAAGCTACAAGCAGGAGAATCCGCAGGAAAAGGTACGCAGAGAAGTATTCAACCCGCCGCTTCTCATTACTCATGTAGGCGATTGCTGCTCCGCCAAGTCCTCCACTGCTGATCAGGCTGAAAATCCCGAGATATGATAGAAAGAGATAGAGACCTCCGGGCACTGATGGCGAACTGGTAAGATGGGTTATAGCCATCGTTGAGAGAAACCCGAGGACCATAACTGCAACACTCGTTCCGAAGTGAAGAAAACTCTGACGTTGTACATCACCGACCCGCATCAGGCGTGCTGTAAGATCTGAGATGAACGAGAGCATAGTGCTTAAAGATAGACTTGATAATGGAAAAAAAGAATGAAAGGGGTTGTACCCCTTCAGTTAATTTCAGACTCTGAAACCAGATTGATAGCCGAAGGCCTTCTGGAAGGTCTTGATGCCACCGGTTGCAGTAGTAGAGTCTTTCCAGTTATTGGTTGCTGATGCCAGGAAATCAACCCGATCATTAATCCAAGCGCCGCCACTAGAGAGTAATTCATCCCAATTTACATCAGTGCCATAAGTATGGCCAGCACCAAGAGCGTTGCTTGACCAGTAGGCACCACTGCCACGTCCTTCCATAACACTGCCTGCATATGTGGTCTTTACAGTTCCTTCTGCAAATCCACTGCCTGAATTGGCGTCAGGAGTCACAGCAATCTGGTAGTTTACTTCTGCAGGAATATCATCTGTTGCTGCAACTGCTCGAATAGTACCCGCACTCGAAACTTGAGCACTGTTCATATTGATCAGGGCACTTTTAGCAGAGACAATGTTACAGAATGGCGGAAGCCACTGGCCGTGGTTTGTTGAGAAGACACAACGGATGTTGTCGTCAGCTTTCTTAGCTTCTCCTGCAACATCAAGAGTGTATTCTTCTTCTCCAACCAGGTGTGAACCTTCAGTACTTGCATATGTCAGAACTTTGGATGAATCGATGTTGTTAAGACCATTTGACTGATCCTTGGAGTTGAAATCAAAGTTCTTGTTTTCAGCGAGTTTTCCACCATTTGAAAGAATTGAGTCACGATACTGAGTATCTGCAATGACCTTACCTTCTGGATATAGCCAATCCCCATCAGCATCGTGGTGTGCAAGAATTCCGGTCTCGATTGCTCCAGGTGTGGTGATGACCCAGTCCATCTTGGTTGCTGCATCAACAGCACCGGTTGCGTCGATGACTGTATCAATAGAGAACACCTGATTTTCGGGTGTCTGGTTTGGTAGCCGGTCGGCTGCTGCAAACCCGGTTATTGCCACAAAGGCGAGTATGGTTAAAAAAACTACAGATACAAACTGCATTTATGTCCTCCTAGACAATGTTAATTATAATCAACAGCAGGTACTTCCGTCTGATTGTTATATTACACTTATTAAATATCCTTCCTTTCCATACAAGTAGAGAATCTGCCACCACAAAATTCACTTACCTCACTCCGGGAAACCTTATCATCATTCCCGGTTAACCTGACCGGATATTATGATCAATCGTACAGCATTGCTCCTCATCTTCTGTCTCTGTGCAGTCTGCCTCCTGCCATTGCAGGCCTCTGCTCTTCCTATGGTAGGATTCTCTCTGAAACAGTCACCAGCATCAGGACCTTACCAGGACAAGGAATTTCTTGAACTGGCTAATACAACCATTTATGGGCTTTCAAACGGAACGCTCCCAACCGGAACAGCAAACACCGATTTGAGAACAGTACAGAGTAAGATGTCAAAGATGAGCATCAGCCCGGAACTTTATGACAATGCTACTGATATCAATGCATTCATCTACTATACATGGAAGGCAGGAGATGAGTATGAAGATGCATCAAGCCTTGGAGGAAGTGATTTCTCCCCGGTCACAATAGACAGTTCATTATATGATGATGCAAACGAATACTACCAGGCAGCAAAAATAACCTGGGATAGGATTAAATCAGGATATCCGGGAGTAACCCTCTATACCATGCCAGTCCAGACAACAGGATATGGAGATGGCGCCTCGTATGACCCTTATACCCATAGTTATACCAATAAAGGGGCACATTCAGGACTCTGGTAATAACATCGGTTAATTAGAAATTTTTTTTCTTTTTTCAGCTACAGACAGAAACGCAATTTTTATCTCTGACCATGAGGGACCTTGTAGTATGGCACCAAAAGCCTTCGCTCTTTCAGTCAGGATCGTTCTCTTTGATCAACAGGGGCATATACTTGTACTGAAACGATCACATTCATCAAAGACAAATCCCGGCAAATGGGAACTTCCAGGGGGTAAAATAGACAAGGGAGAAGATTTTGATGCAGCATTGCAGCGTGAAGTACTTGAAGAGACCGGTTTTCAGGTGGTAATCCACACTGCAGCAGGAACAGCCATGCAGGAGACCGAGGAGTGGAGGGTTGTGCACCTGGTGATGATAGGATCGATGATCAGTGGAGGTCTTGCCATAAGCAGTGAACACGAAGAATATCGCTGGGCTTCCCCACTTGAATTGGGCAGCCTTGAAAAGGCTGACTGGTTTGAGGAGTACTACCGGATGTACCTGCAGGCAATCCCTGCTGCCCCGAACCAGAAACCCCAAGAGTAATTATTTTTTCCTTCAGTATGTAGGTGAATTTACTGATCAACAAATATTTTTTATTTTTAAAAAATTCGGACTGCCAGATCGCATGCTTCTTTGATCCATGTTGCCCTCTGTTCAGGAGTACTGGTCACGACAATCCGAAAGATACTACGATGAAACTCATGAACACCGCAGAGGCCAAAGACACAGTCACGCCAGATACGTTCCAGCGGATCACCAAAGACCTGATTTTCTCTCTCTTCTCTCGTATTAGACGTATTGATAACCAGGGCTGTACGGGCCTTGAGCAGACCTTCAGGAACCCCTTCACCACTGTCATCTCCAACAAACCGGTATGCAACACCCGGCCTGATCACCCGATCAATCCATCCGGTCAGGATCGCAGGAGGCTGGCCCCACCAGTTCGGGTGAACAATAATTATCCCATCTACACGTATCAATTCAGAGCAATGACGGGCTATCACTGGATCCAGGAGGCCATCACGAGGAATCTCCCGGACAGGGAGGATCGGATCAAATGCTTCAAGATAGAGATCGTGAAAGATAACGCGATGCCCCTCATGTTCAAGTGCCTGCCTGACTGCCATGGCTATGGCATGATTGAGACTGGATTGATCCGGATGGGCAAGGATGAGAAGGATCTCCATCATTCAGAGTTTCAAGCCCCTTCTATTTCGCTCTTCTTCTGCAGTTCACCTTCACACCAGTCAATAAGAGCCTGTTGATGCATCCCTTCAGGTTCGGCATCTGCCATCCGCACAGCTGCAGCTCCGTCACTACGATTCATCCCAAGGGCCATAGCCAGAACCATGGCAAAGGTACCGGTTCTACCAATTCCGGCACCACAGTGAACAAGAATAGAATCACCTTCAAGGATGAGCCCTGCCATGTCCCTGGTAAGGGCAAGGAACGCAACACGATCATCAGGAACTCCGAAATCAGGAATCGGGAAATAATCAAACTGCCATTGGTGCTCTCCTGCAGATATTATTGCATAATAATCGGGAGACCTGGTTATTACCTCCTCAAGAGGTGTAAGACAGACAACATGACTAATTGAAAGTCGGGAAATTCTGGCCTCAAACTCACTTATGGATTCATATCGTCCGGGCATAGCTGTCAAATAGAGCAGGCCGGGGATATTATCAGGAAGGGGAACTTTACGAAACATACTCATCATGTTAAGAAACAGTTGTTCTCATTGAGAACCATGAGACTGCCATAATGATAAGACTTGCCAGATTCTGAAAGGCATTGAACCGGATGAGATCAGGAGACGTTTTTATGAGACCGGCACAATCACCCTTGGAATATCTGATTCCAATAGAGAATTGTGATTGATCAATATTCCCCATTCACAAAATATATATTTTGAGAGGGCATAGAGAGGCGTATGCCAGCCGACTCATCTGTCCGTGGCATCGTTTCCGACTATCCTGACCTTTTCTTCTCAAAAACGCCTCCTCCTGATTGGGACTAGTAAGCTTGATACTAATCTGCCTAGCCGGTGTGTGGCCCGTAAGGGAGAGGAAACATCGGTGAAAAAAGACACACTTTTTCTGTTGATATTTTAGAGCCTGACATTAGGATAAATTTACAAATTTATCGCAGATTAATTCCCTATACAGATATGAATTACCATCTGCCACTATACATCACCTTTTGCAATAGAGATTACAGTCAAAACCTATATTGAGATCACGAAGAGATCTCGCTCTCATGAAAAAGGTGGAAGCCTTCGTCAGAGCCGAGAAGATTACCAATGTCAGAAACGCTATGAAAGCCATGGGCCACAGTTCAATGATTAACTACGACATATGGTACCGAGGGACATCAAAGGAGATCAATCAGTACAATGTCGAATCACTTTATGATTTCATGCCAAAAGTAAAGGTTGAGATGGTGGTTGATGACAATGTTGTTGAGGAGATTGTAGATATTCTCTGCGAGAGTGCCTTTACCGGAAATATCGGAGATGGGAAGATATTCATAATTCCGGTAGAAGAAGCCATCAGGATTCAGACCAGGGAAAACGGAGATATGATTCTCTGAACCCAATACTCTTTCAAAAATCCTGATACCAGTACTTATTTGATCAGTTCACCAACGAGATATACCAGGATCTATTTGTTTATGATCGAAGGGGAACCATTTGAACGGCCGATCAATGTCTCAATCTATTTCTCTGAATTACTTTCCAAGAAGGTAACAGTCAACGGAAAAAAGATCGGAAGATTGCATGATCTGATAATAATCGAGACCTTGAGGTGCCCGGAAGTCACACACTTTGTCGTACAACGGCCTGGAAAGCCCTTACTCGTAGTGCCATGGGATAAAATCATATCAATTCACAATACAACAATCGAGATATCCCCGGAATCTCTGAATTTGTGTGAACAAAGCCCTGGAGATGACGATATCTTCTTGCAGCAGTTCATACTGAATAAGAAGGTGATAGACCTTGAGGATCATGAGATCAGGCAGGTGAATGACCTCCACCTGATCATCAACATGTTTAATAAACTCCTGGTTTTTGAGGTTGATTTCAGCAAAATGGCATATCTCCGCAGGTACAGGTTCAGATGGCTTGCAGAGTTTATTCAGAGCGGAAGTGATGAAGAACGGACACTGGTTCCCTGGACTGATATCCAGCTCCTACCCCCGGCAACCGGAGAAGAGAAGAGAAGATTCAATATCAAAACTCTGAAAGACAAACTTTCAAGGATGCACCCGGTTGATATCGCTGAGATCATCGAAGATATGGACCAGGAACAGCGTGCGATGGTTTTTTCTGAACTTGACACAAGCACTGCATCAGACACTCTTGAAGAGATTGCACCAATCATTCAACGCGAGATTGTATCAGTACTCACACGTGAGAAGGCCATCGCAGTGATCGGTGAGATGACACCGGGCCAGGCTGCCGTTGTCCTTGAAGGTGTTCCATTCCAGGAGGCACGGGATATCCTTGATACGATGAATCCTGATAAGGCGAAGAAGGTTAGATCCATCCTGGAAAAATCTGAAGAGAACATCCTCGATTACACCACAACCAGATTCATCATGCTCCCTCCGGATGCTGAAGTGAAAACGGTTAGGGACGAATACGCCCGTCTGGCCCGGGATAAGGATGTCATCATGTACCTCTACATAGTTGACGATTCTGACATTCTGCGTGGAATTGTAGATATCAAAGAACTGCTGCAGGCAGAGGACCAGGACACCCTCATTGACATTATGGTCTATGAGATGATTACCCTGACAACTGAAAGCACCCTAAAAGATGCAGCTGAGGAGTTCACCAGGTATGATTTCCGTGCTCTTCCAGTAGTTGACCCGGATGGCAAGATCATCGGTGTTGTCCCGTACCGCGATATAATGAAAATAAGGCATCATCCAGTTGAATAAAAGAAAAACTGGATGAGAAGGATCAGGTTATTCTCCTGCATCCGGGGGCGATGATCACACTTCTTCCATGACTCTTCTTTTCGACTGAAATTCGGGCAGAAATCCGCTCCTTTATTGCAGGAACATGCGAGATGATGCCGATGAGTTTTCCTTCCTGATGGAGTCCTGAAAGGACACCAAGTGCAATATCAAGAGCCTCATCATCAAGAGTGCCAAATCCCTCATCAAGAAAGAGTGAGTCAACCCTTACATTTTTGCTCACCATTCCAGAGAGCCCAAGTGCAAGCGAGAGGCTTACGATAAAACTCTCACCTCCTGAAAGGTTCTTTGTGCTCCTGACATCTCCTGCCTGCCAGGTGTCGACAACCGCAAGATCCAGAGGCACCACAGGGTCAGGAACAAGCAGGTACCGGTCAGTCATCACCTGCAGGTGCCGGTTAGCCTGTGAAATCAGAATCTGGAAGGTGAGTCCCTGTGCAAAGACTCTGAACTTCTTTCCATCCGCAGAGCCGATAAGAGTATGGAGCCGCTCCCATTTCTGCAGTTCCCGTTTATGTGCATTAATCTGAGAGAGACTACCTGCTATCTGTTCCCGTCTTTTTTGATCATCATCAAGACATACAATTATCTTGGCAATCTCCTTCAGGAGCGTGTCACGGGTGAGGGTTGCTTCTCTAAAGGCTAAATCAGGATCCTGATAATCATCATTCTCGGAATGGTTTGCCAGGTCTGCTTCGGCCTTCGTGAGAGCCTGTAGTTTATCAGTCTGCAGGGCCTTAAGCTGGGTCTCTTCATTCTTAAACCCGGCCGCCATTTCTTCTAAAGTTGACAATTCAGAGGCAGAAAGGAGAGAGGCAAGAAAAGAGGATTCATCAGGAAAGCCTGAACCAGATATTTCCTCAAGAAATGAATCAGCAGCGGTCTCGAGTTCTCTTTTGAGATCTTTCAGTGAGGCAGTGAGCAATTGAATCTGCCCGGAAACAGTATCAAACTCGCCTCGATTCTCCTCTGCTGCCTTACGGCAAACCTCAACGGTTTCTTTGCATTCACGAACAACCTGGGCAAGACGCTCTTCTTCTAATAGGGGTTTCTTATCACCATATAGAACAGACCGCTCATTCTGAAGAGAAGAAAGTGCCTCCCTTTTTTGCCTGATATCTGATTCTGAAATATTTATCGCATTCTCAACAGATGTTAGAACCTCTGCTTTCCCTTTTATACGGCCCTCAATATCAGCTATTTTCGGCAGGGTATCTTTGATGAGTTCTTCATTCTTCAGGAAACTATCACGCCTTACGGTAAGAACCTCCTCGATCTCTCCTATCAATTCAGGTGTTAATTCTGTGATCTGAAATGATGAAAGAGAACTCTGAAGATCTGCAGAGAGTGTTGCCAGTGAGAGTTCACTTTGTTCTTTCGAAGACTGAAGGTGGGAAATATTTGTTTCGGCAGTTGTGCAGGCAAACGCTGCATCCTGTTCTGCCTTCACTACAGTTGTATGCTTATCTTTGGCTGAGATGAACTGCTGCTCAAGGGTGCGTATCTTCTGATCATGTTCATCATAACCTGATACCTGCTCAAGTACTTCAGTCAGTAATTTTTCAGAATCGGTCAGAAAATGATGTACCTGTTCCCTGCGATCTCCGGAATCTGCAACAAGCCCCAGGTTTTTTGCACCCACAACCCATAATTCGATTTCATTTTTGATCAGGTTCTCTATCCGGACCTGTTCCTGCTGATTTGCCGAGATATCACCGGCAGTGGATGTGATCGTAACATCACGATCTCGGACCGCACTGATAATCTCAGTTAGTTGAATTCTCGCTGTAGTCAACCTGGCTTCGTCCTCATCAAGATCAGGAATTTCACCAGCACAGTACGGATGTTTTAGTGAGCCACAAAGTGGACAGGGTTCGCCATCTTTCAGATGAGACCGGTGATCAGTAAGATCCCGGATAAGGAGGGCCCTGCGAAAGGATTTCTCTTCTGAATCAACAAGGTTTTCCTGCCGTATCTGGTGAAGTACCAGATCGGCCTTGAGTCGTTCCTGCTCTTTTTTTGATGCTTCAAGTTCAGTGGCAGTTGTTACAAGTTTCTGCATTTCAGACCGATGCTCTTCTTCTAAATTGAGCACTTCCTGCATTCTCTTCAGAAGTTCGATATGTCCCCTGAGATCAACCTCCTTTTTCCTGATCTCACCAATCGAGGCTCCCTGCAGAAGATCTGATACATGCTGTTTCAATCTGACAAGTTCGTTACTTATTTCAGCAAGGTCTTTCTCCCCGGCTGCTACTGACTTTTTTGCCTCGTCATGCCTAATTCTGGAGGAGGAAAGAGATTTTTTAGCATCTTCAAGAGAAATAGTTAGTTCCCGGATCTCGGCATTGTTCTTCTGCCATACTAAAAAACGCTCACTAATACCGGATAAGGCACTTTTTAGCAATCCATCGTTACTATGTTCAGCCAGGTATAGTGTAGCATCCTCTTTCTGTTTTTCTAAATCCACTCGCCTGGCCTTAAGATCTTCAAGTTCAGACAGGATTACACTGCGACGGATATTGAGTTCATTAACTGTTCGTGATACAGAGGAAAGATATTCGATAGTAGTATTTGTCCTGGTATCAATGTCAAGAACCTGTTTTATGATCGGTCGTTGTTCTTCAAATTTTGACTGTGCCTGTAGATATGCAAGTTCTGCTTTCCCGAGTGCCTCTTCAGCAATTTTCCGGGAATCGAGGAGTGAGGTGATTCGTTCCTGCATAATTACATGGTTCTTATTATCCATGGCCTCCCGTGATCGAAGGTCTGAAAGTGATCGCCATGTAACTTCATGAATTGCAGCTCTTTTACCCACAGCAAGGCGATTGAGATCATCTGAAGCCTCCTCCCTTCTGGCTGCAAGATCCTTGAGTTGCCCTTCAATCTTTTCAACCTCTCCCCTCAACGTTTTGTTCCGCTGAATATTGTCAAGATGGTCCTGCAGGGACTTAATTGTTGTATTTATTTCAGATATTGCTCTCTCTTTTTCTGCTTTCTCTGATGTAAGTGCCCCAACCTCATCAGATGAAAGGAGAGTAATCATACCTGCCTTTTCCTCAAGAACCCGGAGAGAATCACGCTCTGTAAGGGTCCGCTCATGTACCCTTTTTGAAATCTCACTATAGATACCAGTCCCGGTGATCTGTTCCAGTATCGGAGAACGATCATCAGGTTTTGCTTCAAGAAATGCCGCAAATCCTCCCTGTGCAAGAAGCATCGATCTGGTGAACTGGTGAAAGTCCATCCCGGTCACCTCTCTGACCTTTGCTGCAACCTCTTTTATCTTCGTGGTAATGACTTTGCCAGTATCTGCATCTGCCATCTCATGGGAAGGTGGCTGGAGTTTCCCCCCAGGTTTCTTTCCTGCCCGATTCTGGTGCCAGGTACATCGGAAGACTCCATGTGATGACTCAAAAGTAACTTCTGCAGAGCATTCACCGGTATGCCGGGTCATGATCTCATTGGTAGAGGCAGAGATGTTTCCAAGCCTCGGAGTCTGCCCATAGATGGCCAGACAGATTGCATCAAGTATCGTTGTCTTCCCCGACCCTGTAGGGCCGGTGATTGCAAAGATCCCTGACGAGGTGAAGGCTGGATCCTGTAGATCGATCTCCCAATCCCCGGCAAGCGAATTCAGGTTTTTGAAGCGCACCGTTAAAATCCGCATACAAGGTCTCCGGTTCTGGCGGCATGATCAATCAGCATTCATATCCCCTTCAAGAATACCGGAAATAACTTCGCGATACGCAGCAAACAGTTCATTACGGTTTTCTTCAGGCTCTTCTGCCGCATCCATGCAACGCCTGAATACTTCATCAGGATTCAGTTCCTCAAGTGACTCCTGATTGATACTGCTGATAGACACTGTCCTTGGATCAATCTTTACCTTCTGTATTTCGACTTTAGATCCATCTACAATCCGGGAAAGTTGTTCACGAATAGAAGGACCTACTCCATAGTCTGTAAGCAGAATTTCAACCCAGGAAGGTCTTCCTGAAAAGATTAATTCTGTGAGTTTATCGCTTACCAGGTCAACATCTCCATGAATCTGCACCAGGTCCCGAATTCTGGGCACTATTACCGGAGTTACACAAACCGGCCGTTCAGGTGAGACTTCAACAATCAGAACCTCCTTATCCCGGTCAGACTCACCAAATCCCATCAAGAACGGTGAACCCGAATACCTGCGGGTTGACTCTCCTGCCACAAGTTGTGGCTGATGGAGGTGACCGAGAGCCAGATAATCAATACAGGAAGGAAAGGCAGTAGCACTGACCTGAAGAAGATTCCCTATTGAGAGATCGCGGACGCCGTCATCGGCAACCGTGTTTCCACCGGACGCAAACAGGTGACCGGTGGCTATGATAGGAATATTGTCACCAATCAGGTTACGATGCATTTCAGCTGCATCGCAGACATCACGATAATGATCACTTATCCCGGTGAGTAGTCTGTTTCTCTTCTCCTCGATGCTCTCACCGGCCTCTGCTGTTCTAACATCGCGGTCGCGAAGATAGGGAACTGCACAGACAATAAGAGCAGGCTTGCCATCGTCACTTGTGAAGATGAAGACCTCTTCATCCACAGTCATAGGGATTGAACCAACAACATGAATGTCAAGGGCAGAGAGAAGTTCACGCGGAGCAGTCAGCAAAGACGGGGAGTCATGGTTCCCCGCGGTAACCACAACATGCCTGCAGCATGTTCTTCCGACCCTTCCCAGAAACCGGTAATAAAGTTCAAGTGCCCGGTTTGATGGAGTACCTGTATCAAAGATATCCCCGGCAATGATCAAGGCATCAATGCCATCACGACTAATGACACCGATCAGCCAGTCAAGGAATGCTTCTTCTTCATCATAGCGCTTCTTCCCGGCGAGTGAGGATCCGAGGTGCCAGTCTGAGGTATGGAGAACCCGCATACTACCTGTTCTTCTTCCGTTTCGCAGAATTGGCTGCTTCCGAAGGATCGCTTGGCCTGAGTCGGGAATCTTTCCCCTTCACCAGCCCGAGTTTTTTCATATCAGCAACCAGACGGTCCACATACTCAGGAGAAAGGCCAAAACGGTCCTGTACATGCCCCTGACCATCCTGGGTTGCAATCTCATCGACAAAGAGGAGCCTGAGATCTTCTAGTGAGGATTCACCTGCATCAAAGAGCTGGCTGATGAGTTCCTGAGTGATACGGAGCCGGGACATACACCGCTCAGTGATCCTCATCAGTGACTGAGGGTCAACACCGTTTTCAGATATAAACATGATGAAGGCCTCGATATCATCCAGGAAAATGATTTCAGGCCCGGTCTGGACTACATACCTCATCTCTCCCCTGAAATGCCTGATACAGGTGATGCGGTACCGTTCACTTACCTCTTCTTCTGGGGGAAAAGGATACTCATACGGGATATACAGGGTAACATCACCAGGTTCTGCTGCATTGGTAAGAACAAAACCCTGCTGGGTGATCTCACAGAGATGATTTGAGATGAGAGTGCGAACTGTTGCCAAATCACGTGCAAACTCCTCGGGAGTAAACTCATGTTCAGGTTTGGTCTTCAGGAACACAGTCTGAAAGACAGTCGTACCTATGATGTCTCCAGGACTGTGTTCCTGCAAAATCTGAGAGACTGCAAGTTGTTCAGCATCAAGAACTTCAAGTGTCTTCTTCCAGACCGCAGGGTCAAAATCTACGGGATATTCGTCAGAATCCTCACTCCCCACTCCTCTCTGCTGGTGTTTCTCCTGGCAGGCAGTTAAAAATAACTTAAGATCCTCGTATCGTCCTGCTAAGATCAATGCTACGTTCAACTGAGGTTCTTTGAGGATACGGGCAGGAATACCCTCTTTCTTCAGGTACCGGACGATCTCTCTTGCCTCTGCCTCAGACTCGACAGGTATCCGTTCCTCGAGCACCATTTACCATCCATCTGTTGGCTACAGGCATAACTCCTCCGAAAAAAACCGAGAGTGAAATCATGAAGAATCAGACTCTGATGACCGGTTCATATCTCTGGAAAATCTGGCGGCAAGGCCTGCTGCCCGGGGATATAACTCGGCAATCAGTGCACCAAGGTTAGCATCACCAAGCGGGACCGGACACTTACCAAGCTGATCATATAGATTTTTCTTCAAAACCTTATCATCAGAAATCTGACAGGGAATATTTCCTACATCAGGTAAAGCAGCGCCCATTCGATAATATGAACCAGATGAACCTGAAGGAACAACTGAAACTTCCAGATTATCAGTTGGAACGGACTCCGCCACCCGTGCCTCTCTTAACCCAGATAGAACGTCCTCTTTTGTCTTTCCATGCAGAAGAAAGAGCAGAAAAGGATCCTTGTCGATATTCTCTGCAAGAAGGAAGTATATCGCAGCTTCATGTTTACACGGACTTCCCTTGTCAGGACAGTTACATCCCTTACTCTTTGGATCTACCCTGGGAAAGAGTGATAAATCCTGCTTTGAAAGGCGTCTTTCCATCGCTTCAGGGAAAGATCCTGCCATCAGACGAGCTGCGAACGATGCTTCATCAGAAATGATGGATAGCATCTTTTTCCAGGATTCTTCAGGAAGAGGGGTGAATCTGATTCTGACTGCATAGACATATGAACCGGATACTTTCGCCTCGACCGAGCAGGGAGAAGCCTCTATCCACTGCACCTGACCGTTGCGGGCATACGATTTCCCAGCATTCAACCGGATGTAGTCGTTTGACTTCATCACCACTTCCAGAAATTTTCTTCCCCACCAGGTTTCACCAACTCCTCCACGCTGGGAAGAGAGGAGAGAAGTCAGGGGAATTGGTGCTGCATGCAGTGCCATTAGTACTCCTCAAAGACAGTATCACGCAACGTGATCACATCCATCAGTTCTTTTGTTGAGAGAGAGGTCAGCCAGTCCTCACCACTTGATAGGATCTCGGTTGCAAGCCCGCGTTTTCCGGCAAGTACGTCATCAATCCTCTCTTCGAGTGTACCGGCAGCAACCATGAGATGTACCTGGACATCCCGCATCTGGCCGATACGAAACGCCCGGTCAGTTGCCTGATCTTCGACAGCAGGATTCCACCATCTGTCAACGTGAAAGACATGGTTTGCCCGGGTAAGATTCAGACCGGTACCACCAGCTTTTAGCGAGATGACAAAAAATCTGGGACCATCCGATTTCATAAACCGTGCTATCATCTCATCACGGGTATGACGGCGCGTCCTTCCGGTAAGGAGAAGGGTCGGGGTGTGGAAGTGCTCCTCTATTGCCTGCTGAAGGAGGGAGGCAAAAGAGGCAAACTGGGTAAATATGATAGCAGCATCTCCCTCATCTGATACCTCCTCGAGCATCTCAAGCAGCCGTCTGACTTTACCGGACCGGAAAGAACCGGTAACCCCGTCATGAGTATAGAGATGCGGGTGATCAGCAATCTGTTTAAGCTTTGTAAGGGCCGCCAGTATCATACCACGCCTGGCAATCCCGGTGAGTTTTTCTGCCGACTGTTTCACTTCGTTAACTACTGCCTGGTACAGGGTAACCTGCTCCCTTGTGAGAGTAACATAAATATGGGATTCCATCTTTTCAGGCAGATCCCTGATAATACTCTTGTCGGTCTTTAATCTGCGGAGCAGGAACGGACGGATCAGACGCCTGAGTTCATCCGCCTTCTCCTGGTTTGCATCCTTCTCAATAGGAACCGCGTACCCGGTTCTAAACTGTTGTGATGAACCAAGATACCCAGGATTTAAAAACTGCATGATGGACCAGAGTTCACTGAGACGATTCTCAACCGGTGTTCCAGTGAGGGCGATCCGGTGATCTGCAGGGATCAGGAAGATTGATCTGCTCTGTTTTGTCCGGGGATTCTTGATATTCTGTGCTTCATCGAGGATGAGACTGTTCCACCTCGTGCCAGTGATAAGATCAGAATCTCTGGATGCAAGAGGATATGTCGTAATAACAAGATCATGGGCGGAGACCATCTCTGAAAAACCTGACTTCTCCCTCCCGGTCCCATGATGAACATACACAGAGAGAGACGGGGAAAAACGATTCAGTTCACGTTCCCAGTTGCCTGCAACAGATGTTGGACAGATAAGAAGTGACGGGCCGGAGCAACCGGTCTCCTTTCTGGCAAGAAGATAGGCAATAGTCTGGGGAGTCTTTCCAAGCCCCATATCATCAGCAAGACAGACACCAAGCCCACGTTGCGCACCAGCGAGAAGGAATGAAAAACCACTCACCTGGTATGGCCTGAGTGTCCCGGAAAACGAGGCGGGAACCTTATACTCCTGTAGGACTGCCCCTCCCTTTGCAGTCCTGACTAGATCCTGACTCCATGAATCATCTCCAATCACCTCGATGAACGAATCATCGTCATCTGAATGTGCAATGAGCCTGTACAGATCAACAGCAGGGAGTTTATCTCCTGCATAAGTATCCAGAAGTCTTCGCAGATTCTTTTCCAGGTCACCAGACTGACAGACCATCCACCCGTCTCCGGTTCTGATGATCGAGTTCTTGAGATCTGCCCGCTGAAGAAACTCTTCGGGTGTCAGTATCTCATCACCCAGTGCAACCTGATAATCAAATTTGACAACGGTGTCAAGCCCAAAGCTAGTGACAGTACTTGGGTCGCGGCTAATTCGGACCCTGACAACCGGTCTTGACCTTCTCTCTGTCCACCATGACGGGACAATGGTCTCGATGCCGATCTCCTTGAGCAGCGGTACATCATGGGTCAGAAATGTCCAGAGATCAGAGGTGCTCAAAGAAAATCCTCCAGGAGCAGGACTGTTCAATGAGAGAAGAATAGATTTTGAGACAGATGAGCCACGTCCCAGTTCCTGCAGGAGTGTCTCCTCAAGGATTCGAAGTGAAGGAAGAGTTTCAGAAAGTATATCGCCTCCCGACCAGATCTCTGAAGCAGGGATAAGACAGGTCAGATCATCTGCAGGCCTCAGTACATAGGTTATCAGCCACGTTCCACCCTCTTTTTCAGGTTCATGAACCCGGAGAACAAGGCCCATTTGAGACGGGACGCTATTATCCACAGGCTTCTGCATCCATGAAATAAGCCGTTTGCCATCCCCATGTTCTGCAGGGATCAGGGAATCAAGACCAAGGAGTGCACTCTGACCGGTAAGGTTGAGGTAGAAGACCAGCGGTATAGTCTGCTGAATCATGACCGCCGGTGTAAGATGGAGATCTACCGGCTTCCTGACCAGTGCTTCATAAATTATTCTCCTGACAAGTGAGGTGAGGAAGATATAGACTGTGGACTGTGCCTGATATTCATGGAGTTCACGATCATGAGCCCCAAAACCGGTTGCCGGGATACAAAACGATGGGATTGCGGCATGGAATGCACGAATCATCGCATGCTCAGTCTCATCAGGATTGAGATCCCAGAGCACATGAAATCCTGATCTGCCATTCATCCGGTATGCAGGAAGATAATGACCAGATGTGATGAGAGAAAGACCACCGGTAGTCACTGAAGCCCAGAATAGCAGAGACTCGGCCATCATGCACGATCCATCGGAAAGATTTCTGATTCCGGTTATGACCTGAGGAATATACTCTAATGTGAATCTGACAGCAGGCACAAGCCACGAAGAAAAAGTAGTTGTCCTTGGAATATCCAGACCTTTCTGCTTATAATATTCAGGGGAGCAGACAGGGATCTTACCCTGCTCATGTACAGGGAGAGAGAGTGTACAGATCGTTTCATCAAACCTGGCTGGAAGTACCTTCCGGTTTTCAAGCCAGAAAACCAGGTCTGAAGATGAAAGCGCAACTGGATGAGACAGGAGAGATGGCTTTTGCGTCATCCTTCCCCTTCTTTGAGCCGGGCTCTGCTCAGGTGATTTGGTAGTATCCTCTGCAAAGAGGATGAATTGATCCGGAGCAGCCGGGGAGTATAGCCCATGCAGGATGATCATGCGGGCTTATACATCGGAGCGGAAAAAGAAGAGTGTTTGGTTCCCCAATCTTCCGGTTACCATCTGATGAAAAGGCAGGGACCATCAGGATAGAGCAGAAATTACCGTTTTCTGCCCATCATCACCTCATGGGTGACGACAAGGCCATGCTCAACAAGCCCTTCTATCTCTTCAGCAATACCAAGAATCCTCTCCTTTGTATCAACAACATCGATGACAACCGGAAGATCAAACGAAAAGTTCAGCACATCGATGGAATGGATTGTATGTTCGTGCCCATACCCGACCATTCCCCTGAAGACGGTGCATCCCGGAAATCCGCGTTCATAAAATAGTTCAACCAGGTGTTTGTATGCCGGCTTTTTTCCGATTCTCGCAGACTCTGCAATATAAATACGTAATAACATCCCTTCAGATAACATCAGACACCAGCCCCAAAAGTTGAAATAACCATATATCCCGCGAAGACTCCACCAAGGCTTCCCATGAGGTTAATAAGAATATTGGCTGTCATAGCCAGATAATTCTGCTCTTCAAACATCCTGAATGTCTCAAATGAGAACGTGGAGAAGGTAGTAAACCCTCCAAGTACCCCCACATCAAGGAGATAATAAAAATCTCCGGGAGAACGGGAAAATGCTACCAGCGAGAAGAGAAAACTTCCCAGTATATTCACTGTTGCAGTCCCAAGAGGAATCCCACGGACAGGTGCAATCCTTGAGATCTCAAATCTACACAGCGAACCTGCCGCCCCACCAAGCCCGACAAGAATCAGGTGATCCATTCAGACCCCCTTGGGTTTGTGACTATAACCCTGCCAATGAACACCCCGAGAAGGCCTGATAGAATATTTGCTAGGATATTCAGGAAGCCGATGACCGGTCCTGCCGAGAAACTTTGTGCAGCAAAGGCTGAAAAAGTGGTGAATGATCCAATCATACCGACTCCAAAGAACAGACGTGAATTTCTGCTGAATACACCAAAATAGATGGAACCATACATCAGGATACTGATAGCGATACAACCAAGAAAATTAACAATAAGTGTCCCGGGAAGAGACGGTATCAGTTCACTAACCAGGTACCTGGATGTAGCTCCGCAGAATCCACCGATGCAGACCAATCCTTCTTCAGATAATGAAAGTTTCATGTCTTACACCGGTTGCCGTTCCGACGATAGCAGCCTTATAGTACAAATCTCGGCCAAATTATAAAAAGATCTTCAACACCCTGTTGGCAAAAAATGAACATTTTAGATGATTTTCTTTGAGATTGATTTACTAAAATTATGAGGTAGAGGTTAACCTACCAAAAACTGTTGTAGTAACACCTGCCCTTACACGGGCGGTTTGAGACCAGTCTGCATATCCGGCCTTGGAGAGGGTGACGGTATGATCGCCTGCTGGAATTCCGGTAACCGTTTTAGCGGTTAAATCTCCGGTGCTGACTCCGTCAATTGCGATGGATGCT